>CALWYB010000014.1 GCA_944385665.1 uncultured Oscillospiraceae bacterium | reverse complement strand
CTATCTCAGCCATCCGTATTGCCCTGGAGGGGACCCACAGCTGGGACGCCTCCACGGTGAAAACGCTGCTGCGCCGTCTGCGGGAGAAGGGGGCGGTGGCGTGCGAAAAGCGGGATGTGTTCTGCTATTGGCCATTGCTCAGCCGCCAGGAGTACCGCCGCTGGTCCACGCTGTCCTTTTTGCAGCGGGTCTATCAGGGCAGCGTGCGGGAACTGGTCACGGAGCTGGTGGTGTGCTGCCCCCTCAGCCAGGAGGACCGGAACGTCCTGCGGGGCATTTTGTGCCCTCAGGAGGGCCATGGATAAACTGCCCATGGACAGACCCCGGGAAGCAAAACAGCTTCCCGGTTTTTGTCCCTTTGCGGCGGGAAATTCTTTGACAAAGGGGACGCCTCAGGGTACAATATGCCAGGACTAAAACCGCAACGAAAAAGGAGGAATCCAATTTGAAGCGATCTTTGAAGCGTCTGGCTGCTCTGGCCCTGGCCGCTGTGCTGGCCGTGTCAGCCACTGCCTGCGGCGGAAACGGCGCCGCCTCCGGCTCCGGCAGCCAAAACGGCTCCCAGAGCACCAGCGGCTCTCAGGCCGAGACCTCCGGCCCCATCGTCCTCACCGACCAGGCGGGCCGAACGGTCACTCTGGACGGACCGGCCCAGACTCTGGTAAGCTGCTACTACATCACCACCTATGCTACCATCGCCCTGGGGGTGGATGACCGGGTGGTGGGCCTGGAGAATAAGCCCGAAAGCCGCCCCATCTATCAGATGGCCGCCCCGGAACTGCTGGAGAAGGCTACCGTGGGCAGCCTGAAGGAGTTTAACGTGGAGGCAGCCGCCGCCCTGGACCCCGATCTGGTCATCATGCCCCTGAAGCTCCAGGACTACGCGGGCGCCCTGGAGGAACTGGGCATCCCCGTGCTGATGGTCAACCCGGAGAGCCACGACCTGCTGGTGGAGATGCTCACCCTCATCGGTCAGGCCTGCGGCGTGGAGGAGCGGGCCAAGGAACTCACCGACTACTATAATGAGGAGCTCTCCCGCATGGAGGAGCTGACCGAAGGACAGGAGAAGCCGGTAGTTTACATGGGCGGCAACTCCACCTATTTGAATACCGCCCCCAAGGACATGTATCAGAGCACCCTCATTGACATAGCAGGGGGCGTGAACGCCGCCGGGGAGATGGAGGGGGACTACTGGACTCAGGTGTCCTATGAGAGCCTGCTGGCCATGGCTCCCGACGTGTTCATCATCCCCACCGCCGCGGAGTACACCGTGGACGACGTGAAGAACGACCCCCAGCTCTCCCAGCTGCCCGCCGTGGTCAACGACGCGGTGTACGCCATGCCCAAGGGCATTGAGGAGTGGGATTCCCCCATTCCCTCCGGCATTCTGGGCACCATGTGGCTGACCAGCGTGCTCCATCCCGACGTCTATCCCTTTGAGACCTTCGTCTCCGACGCCCAGGACTTCTATCAGACCTTCTACGGCTTTACTATCGATCCCAGCCTCATCACCAAGTAAGGACGAACCAAGTTGGGGGGAGGAGTGCTCCTCCCCCCACTTTTTCTGTCCCTTTGGTATGCCCATCTTCCGGAGACGGGCGTACCAAAGGAACGGAGATGTTTCCATCAGAAAGGAGGAACCCCGCCATGAAACCACATACCCGGGAATGTACCGCCGTGCTGGCAGTGGCCCTGGTGCTGGCCGCTCTGGCGGTGGTCTCCCTGTTTGTAGGCAGCTACCCCCTTTCGGCGGGAGAGATTTTGTCCATCCTCACCGGCCGGCTGGGGGACGGCCTGCCCGCCCGGGTGTTCTGGCAGCTGCGCCTGCCCCGGATGTGCATGGGCCTCATCTCCGGGCTGTCCCTGGGGGTGGCGGGCGGCGTATACCAGATCATCTTCCGCAACCCCCTGGCCTCTCCCGACCTTACCGGTGTGGCCTCCGGGGCGTCTCTGGGTGCCGCCTGCGTCATCGTGCTGGGGGTGGGAGGCAGCGGCGAGATCATGGCCGGAGCCTTTGCCATGGGCATGCTGGCCCTGGGGCTGGTGCTGTTTCTGGTGCGGGCCGCCCGGCTGGAGCGCACCGGCAGCTATATCCTGGCCGGCGTGGTGGTCTCCGCCCTGGCAGAGGCGGGTCTCATGTCCCTGAAGGTGATGGCCGACCCGGAGCGGGAACTGGCCGCCCTGGAGGTGTGGACCATGGGCAGCCTGGCCTCCATCACGGCCAGTAAAGTGGTTTTGCCTGTCATCGTTGTGCTGGTGTGCCTGGGTCTGCTGCTCCTGTTCCGCCGGGAGGTGCTGATGCTCTCCCTGGGGGAGGAGAGTGCCCGGAGCATGGGCCTGGACCCCACCCTGTGGCGGGCTGTGCTGCTGGGCATCACTACGCTGATGGTGGCGGCGGTGGTGTCGGTGACGGGAGTGATCTCCTTTGTGGGCCTCATCGCCCCCCACATCGCCTTTTTGCTCTTAGGCCGCCGGGGCGGGGCCTATCTGCCCCTGTGCGGGCTGGTGGGCGGGGTGGTTCTGCTGTGCGCAGACCTGCTGGCCCGGTCCCTGTCGCCGGGCTCGGAACTGCCGTTGAGTATTTTTACCGTGTTGTTCGCCGCCCCGGTGCTGGTGGCGCTTTTGTGCCGGAAGGGGGATGGATATGGCGGCGATGCTTGAGGTACAACATCTCTGTGCCGGTTACGGCACGCCGGTTGTGAAGGACATCTCCTTTTCGGTGGAAGGCGGGGAGCTGGTGGGCCTTCTGGGCCGCAACGGCAGCGGCAAGACCACCCTGCTGCGCGCCCTCACCGGCTCGGCCAAGGTGACGCAGGGCCGGGTGCTGCTGGACGGGGAGGACTGGGAGAAGCTCAGTCACCGCCAGCGGGCCTGCCGGGTGGCTCTCATGCCCCAGCGCTCCCAATTGCTGCCCGGTCTGCGGGCACGGGAGGTGCTGGAGATGGGCCGCTACCCCTGGACCGGTCCGCTGCATCCGGCGGGGGAGGATGGCCGGCGGCGTGTGGCTCAAGTGGCCCGGCAGTTTGGGCTGGAAGAGCTGCTGGACACCGACTGCGCCGCCCTCAGCGAGGGGCAGCGGCAGATGGTCCACCTGGGCCGGGCGGTGGTCCAGGACGCCCCGGTGCTGCTGCTGGACGAGCCAAACAGCGCCCTGGACTTCTACAACACCCAGCTGCTGTTCCAGACGGTGGGGGAGCTCATTCGCACCCACCGGAAAGCGGGGCTGGTGGTCCTCCACGACCCGGCGCTGGCCCTCACCTGGTGCCGCCGCCTGCTGCTGCTTCGCCGGGGGGAGCTGGTAGGGAAGATCTGCCCCCGGGAGGCCACGGAGGGGGAGATCCAGGCTGTTTTACGGCGGATCTACCCGGATATTTGGGTCAAACGGGACAAAGACAGCGGCGCATATTGGTGCGGTCTTGCAGAAAACGGAGAAAAATAGAAAAATTTGTGAATATCCTGTGAACATGTGAAAAATCTGGTATAATGAGAGTCTCAAAAACCGATATACAGGGAGGAAACTTATGGAGCGTTCCAATCAGTATGTGACGCCCTTCGACTTTTTCGGGCGTCTTCCCCTGCGTCAGGCCATACCCCTGGGCCTTCAGCACGTGCTGGCCATGTTTGTGGGCAACCTGACCCCCATCCTCATTATCACCAATCTGTGCGCCGCCGCCGGCGGGGCAGAGGACTTCGCCGCCATCCAGGTCATGCTGCTGCAAAATGCCATGCTGGTGGCCGGCCTGGTCACCCTGGTGCAGCTGTTCGCCATCGGTCCCATCGGCGGCAAAGTGCCCATCATCATGGGCACCAGCTCCGGCTTCATCGGCGTGTTCCAGAGCGTGGTCAACGTCATGGGCGGCGGCATTGTGGCTTACGGGGCCATTATGGGCGCATCGATTTTAGGCGGCCTCTTTGAGACGGTGCTGGGCGCTTTCCTGAAACCCCTGCGTCGCTTTTTCCCCGCCGTGGTCACCGGCACCGTGGTGTTGTCCATCGGCCTGTCCCTCATCAGCGTGGGTGTGGGCTCCTTCGGCGGCGGCACCAGCGCCAAGGACTACGGCTCGGCAGAGAATCTGCTCATCGCCCTGGCGGTGATGGTCATTGTCCTTGCCCTCAAGCACGGGGCCAAGGGCCTGGCCAGCTCCTCCTGCATCCTCATCGGCATCATCTGCGGCTACATCATCTGTGCCATCCTGCCCCTGTTCCTGTCCACCACCGGCGTCACCGCCGACGGGGTGGAGTACACCAAGGCGTGGGTGCTCAACTGGGACAAGGTGGCCCAGGCCAGCTGGTTTGCCGTGCCCGCCATCCTGCCCGTCAAGCCGGTGTTTGACCTACGGGCCATCCTGCCGGTGATGATCATGTTCATCGTCACCGCCGTGGAGACGGTGGGCGACATCTCCGGCGTCACCGAGGGGGGCATGGGCCGGGAGGCCACCGACACGGAGCTGTCCGGCGGCATCATCTGCGACGGCCTGGGTTCCTCCTTCGCCGCCCTGTTCGGGGTGCTGCCCAACACCTCCTTCAGCCAGAACGTGGGCCTGGTCACCATGACCAAGATCGTCAACCGCACCGCTCTGGCCTGCGGCGCCGTGTTCCTGGTGCTGTGCGGCCTGCTGCCCAAGCTGGCGGCCATCGTGTCCATCATGCCCCAGAGCGTGCTGGGCGGCGCGGCGGTCATCATGTTCTCCTCCATCGTGATGAGCGGTATCCAGCTCATCACCCGGGAGCCCCTCACCCCCCGCAGCATGTCCATCGTGTCCGTGGCTCTGGGCCTGGGCTATGGCCTGGGCGCCAACAGCGCGGTGCTCTCCGGCCTGCCCCAGTGGATCCAGCTCATCTTCGGCGGCTCCGGCATCGTCCCCGCCGCCTTTGTGGCCATCCTCATGAACGTGCTGCTGCCCAAGGAGAAGGCGTAAGAGTTCATCGAATATCAGCTTGTAATCCGGGCGGGTTCTTTTTTGGAGAATCCGCCCGGATTTTGGTTTGTCAGGGCGGAAAAGATATGGTATAATAATATGCTTTTCAAACACGATACACAGCATACCGCAACGGGGAGGAAATACTGTGCTGAACATCAAAACCTATGTGCGGGTCCAAAGCCTGGAGGAGGCCTATGACCTGTGCCAGAAGAAGAACAACGTGGTGCTGGGGGGCATGCTGTGGCTGAAGATGCAGCGGCGCTCCGTGGGCACTGCCATCGACCTGAGCGATCTGGGACTGGATCAGATCGAGGAGGACGGGGATTTCTACCGCCTGGGGGCCATGGTGACGCTGCGCACCCTGGAGCTCCACCCCGGCCTCAATGAGCTGACCCAGGGAGCGCTGCGGGAGAGCGTGCGCCACATCGTGGGCGTGCAGTTCCGCAACCTGGCCACGGTGGGGGGCAGCCTGTGGGGCCGCTTCGGCTTCTCCGACGTGCTCACGGTGATGCTGGCTCTAGACGCCCAGGTGGAACTCTACCACGCCGGGCGCATGTCCCTGGAGGCCTTTACCCAGCTGCCCCGGCAGCAGCATGACATTCTCACCCACGTGCTCATCCCCAAGAAGGTGGGCCGGGTGGTCTATCTGTCCCAGCGGAACATCTCCACCGACTTTCCCACCCTCACCTGCGCCCTGTCCCGGAAGGACGGAGCCTATACCTGCGTCATCGGCGCCCGGCCCCAGATGGCCCAGGTCTATCGGGACGAGAAGGGCCTGCTCTCCGGCGGCGTGACGGAGGAGACCGCCCGGGCCTTTGGCGAGGACGTGGCTGAGCGGGCCACGTTTGGCAGCAGCCTGCGGGCGGGGGAGGAGTACCGCCGGAACGTGTGCGCCGTGCTGGTGCGCCGCGGCCTGCTGGCCATGGAGAAGGAGGGCTAAGATGGAACTGAAACTGACCTTGAATGGCCGGGCGGTGGCCGCGTCCGTGGAGGCGGACACCCTGCTCATCGATTTTCTCCGGGCTCAGGGCTGCCTGAGCGTGAAGCGGGGCTGTGAGACCGCAAACTGCGGTCTGTGTACCGTTTTGATGGACGGCACCCCGGTGCTGTCCTGCTCCGTGCTGGCGCTCCGGGCGGCGGGCCATCACATCCAGACTCTGGAGGGGCTCCAGGAGGAGGCCGCCGACTTTGCCGCTTTCATTGCCGACCAGGGAGCGGAGCAGTGCGGCTTCTGCAACCCCGGCTTTGTCATGAACACCGTGGCCCTGCTGCGAGAGAACCCAGACCCCACTGACGACGAGATCCGGGCCTATCTGGCGGGCAACCTGTGCCGCTGCTCGGGATACGAGGGACAGCTGCGGGGCATCCGGGCTTATCTGGACCACAAGAAGGGGAGGGGCTGACATGGACAAGTTAAAAACCGTAGGCCAGCCGGTGCGGAAAAAGGACGCCATGGCTCTGCTGCTGGGCAAGCCTGTCTATATGGACGACATCGTCCCCCAGAACTGTCTGGTGGTAAAGGTGCTGCGTAGCCCCCACGCCCACGCTCTCATTGAGGAGATCAACACCGACGTGGCCCAGAAGGTGCCCGGGGTGGTTGCTGTCTACACCTACAAGGATGTGCCCCAGAAGCGCTTTACCATGGCGGGGCAGACCTACCCCGAGCCCTCTCCCTACGACCGGCTGATTCTGGATCAGCGCTTACGCTTTGTGGGGGACGCGGTGGCCATTGTGGCCGCCGAGGATGAGGCCGCCGCCGACAAGGCCCTGAAACTCATTAAAGTGAAGTACCAGGTGCTGGAGGCGGTGCTGGACCCCCATGAGGCCCTGGACGGCCCCATTCTGGTCCACCCCGAGGACAACTGGCGCTCTCTCTGCCCGGTGGGGGCGGACAACAAGCGCAACTTGTGCGCCAGCGAGGTGTGCTCGGACGGGGACGTGGAGGATGTCCTGTCCCACTGCGACTATGTCATCGACCACATCTACCACACCCCCGCCTGCAACCAGGCCATGATGGAGACCTTCCGCACCTATACGGAGATGGACCCCTACGGGCGGCTCCATGTGATCTCCTCCACCCAGATCGTCTTCCATGTCCGGCGCATCTTGGCCAACGCCCTGGACATTCCCAAGTCCAAGATCCATGTGGAGAAGCCCCGCATCGGCGGCGGCTTCGGGGCCAAGCAGACGGTGGTGGCGGAAATTTACCCCGCCTTTGTCACCTGGAAGACCGGCCGGGCGGCCAAGATGATCTACACCCGGGAGGAGAGCCTGATCGCCAGCTCCCCCCGCCACGATATGGAGGTCCACGTCCGGCTGGGTGCCAGTAAGGACGGCACCATCCGGGCCATCGACGTGTACACCCTGTCCAACACCGGGGCCTACGGCGAGCACGGCCCCACCAC
Organism: uncultured Oscillospiraceae bacterium; assembly: GCA_944385665.1. Taxonomy (GTDB): domain Bacteria; phylum Bacillota; class Clostridia; order Oscillospirales; family Oscillospiraceae; genus Lawsonibacter. The sequence goes on along the minus strand of CALWYB010000014.1, from coordinate 43,515 downwards.
CGTGGGCCTGTCCGGCCACAAGTCCATCCCCCTGTACACGGGCAACCTGGAGGCCTTCCGCTTTGCCTATGACGTGGTGTACACCAACCGCCAGTCCGCCGGAGCCTACCGGGGCTACGGTGCCACCCAGGGCATCTTCGCCGTGGAGTCGGCGGTAAACGAGCTGGCCGACAAGCTGGGGCTGGACCCGGTGGCCATCCGGGAGAAGAACATGGTCCGGGAGGGCCAGGTCATGCCCGCCTACTACAACGAAAAGACCAACGCCTGCGCCCTGGACCGGTGCATGAGCCGCTGCGCCCAGCTCTTCGGCTGGAAGGAGAAGTTCCCGGTCCGGGACATGGGCAACGGCAAGGTGCGCGCCGCCGGCGTGGCTATGGCCATGCAGGGCTCCGGTATCTCCGGGGTGGACGTGGGCTCGGCCACCATCAAGCTCAGCGACGAGGGGTTCTATAACCTGTCCATCGGCGCGGCGGACATGGGCACCGGGTGCGATACCATCCTGGCCCAGATGGCCGCCGAGTGCCTGGACTGCCCGGTGGACAACATCGCCGTCTTCGGCGCCGACTCCGACGCCTCCCCCTACGACTCCGGCTCCTACGCCTCCTCCACCACCTACGTCACCGGCAAGGCGGTGGAGCGGGCCTGCCAGCAGCTGAAAGAAAATCTGTGCGCCATTGCCGCCCAGATGCTGGAGTGCAAACCCGAGGACGTGGAGTTTACCGGCCAGGGCGTTCGCCGCCTGGACGGCGGGGGAGAGGTGTCTCTTATGGACATCGCCACCAAGTCCATGTGCGGCAACGAGATCCCCGTCCAGGTGACCTACACCCACAGCTCTCCCGTCTCGCCCCCGCCCTTCATGGTGGGCATGGTGGAGTTGGAAGTGGACAAGGAGACCGGCGGGGTAGAGGTCCTCAACTACGTGGCCGTGGTGGACTGCGGCACCCCCATCAACCCCAACCTGGCCCGGGTGCAGACCGAGGGCGGCATCGTCCAGGGCATCGGCATGGCTCTCTTCGAGGGCATCACCTACGACGAGAAGGGCAACCTGCTGGAAAACTCCCTCATGCAGTACAAGATCCCCACCCGGCTGGATATGGGCCACCTGCGGGTGGAGTTTGAGTCCAGCTACGAGCCCACCGGCCCCTTCGGCGCCAAGTCCATCGGCGAGATCGTCATCAACACCCCGTCCCCCGCCATCGCCCACGCCATCTTCCGGGCCACCGGCGTGTGGCACCGGGAGCTGCCCATCACCCCGGAGAAGGTGCTCATGGGAATGAAGGCCAAGGGATGAACCACCTCATTCTGCTGGCGGCGGGTTCCTCCCACCGCTTCGGGGGCAACAAGCTGCTGGTTTCCTTCCATGGAAAACCTCTGTTTGCCTGGGGACTGAGCGCGCTGAATGAAGTGTGCCGGGCGCGGGGAGACTGTACCCTGACGGTGGTCTCCCGCTACCCGGAAATTCGGGAAGCTGCCCAGGCTCTCGGCGCTCAGGCCGTGGACAGCCCGGACAGCGAGAAGGGCCAGTCCTACTCCATCCGCGCCGGGCTCCAGGCTCTGGGCAGGGTAGAGGAGGGAGACTTCTTTCTCTTCCTTCCCGCTGACCAGCCCTGGATTACCCCGGACACTATTTCACGCCTGCTGGACGCCGCCGGGCCCGACACCTGGACGGCCACCGCCGCCTATGGGGAGCGGGTGGGCACACCCACCCTGTTTTCCGCCCGGCTGCTCCCGGATTTACTGGCCCTGGAGGGAGACCGGGGGGGCCGGAAGCTGATGGGCCGCCCTGGACAGCCCTGCCTGGTTGTCCAGGCCGGGTCTCAGCGGGAGCTGGACGACGTGGACTACCCGGAACAGTTACAATAGGCAGAAAAAATCTCCGGTTCAAAAGAACCGGAGATTTTTGTGTTTAAAAGCGCTTGATCTTCTTGGAGGGGGTCTTTTCAAACTCAGTCTCCCGGACGATCAGGTTATAAATCTTCTTATAGGGGGGCGCCTGGAGGTTGTACTGGTCGATGATCTCCTGGAGAGCGGTTTGCACGTCCTTGATGTGCTTCTTCTTGGCGTACTCGTAGTCGGGGAAGATCTCCGCCTCGATGACGCCGTTGTGCTCCCGCACCAGCACCTCCTGAATGAGGCGCTCCAGACTGAGCTTGTTTTCCAGCTCCTCCGGGGAGACGTTCTCGCCGTTTTTGGTGATGATCAGGTTCTTTTTCCGGCCGGTGAGGTAGACAAAGCCCTCCTCGTCCACATAGCCCAGATCGCCGGTCTTCAGCCAGCCGTCCTCCAGGGTGGCGGCGGTCTCCTCGGGCATCTTGTAATACCCCTGCATCACGCTGCTGCCCCGGACCCACAGCTCGCCGTCCACCGTCTTGGCCTCGCAGTTGTCGATGAGCTGGCCCACCGACTTGGGGTTGGGCTTCCAGGGCCGGGTGGTGCTGATGACAGGGGAACACTCGGTCATGCCGTAACCGGGGAGGATGGTAATGCCGTATTTCGCAAAGAGGTCCAGGTAGGAGGGGTCCAGGTAGGCGCCGCCGCTGCAAATGGTGGTCAGCTGCTTGCCGAACACGGTGTTCTTCACCAGCTTGGGAGGCAAAATGGTGTTCTCCTCCAGCTTTTTGGCGATGGTCTCGATCATCAGGGGGACCATCAGGATCATCTCGGGCTTGAAGAGCTGGATGTTCTTCATCACCCGCAGCAGGGAGTCGTTGATGCAGATGACTGCCCCCAGAGTGATGCCCTTGAGGATGTCCAGGCACAGGCAGTAGGCGTGGTGGATGGGCAGCACGGTGAGCAGCACCAGCCGCTCGGGCAGGTTCATGTTGATGCTGGTGGCGTTCTCGGCCAGATTGCGGTGGGTGAGCATGACCCCTTTGCTCTTGCCGGTGGTGCCGGAGGTGAACATGATGGTGCACAGCTGGTCGGGCTGGGGCTGGAACTCACAGGGGCCGGGGTGGGCCTCCAGGAGTTTCTGGAAGGAGAGAGCATTTTCGCTGTCCTCCTCCTGCTGCATGAGCACCACATGCTTGAGCTTCGGGCAGTGCTCCTTGGCCCCCTCGGCCACGTCCTTCCGGGCGGCGTCGGCCACCAAGGTGGTCACGTCGGCCCGGTCCAGCAGCTCCCACACGTCAGGGGCGGGGAGGGAGGCGTCCAGAGGGACGGCCACGCTGCCGCTGTTGACGGTGCCCAGGTAGGTCACCAGCCAGGGGTAGGAGGTGGGGCCGATGACAGCGATGTGGCTGCCCTGCTCGCCCAGGGCGGCCAGAGCGTTGGAGAAAGACTCGCTGTCCTGGCGCAGCTGGTTGTAGGTCTTGTCGGCGATCTCATGCTTGCCGATCTTATAGCGCACGGCAACTTCCGGACCAAAGCGCTCCTGAGCCTGGACCAGAATGTCGCGGATGGTACTGGTCAACATCGTCGTTACTCCTGTTCTCAGTCGGCGTCGGCCAGCTTCTGGATGTAGTCCACTGCCTCGCCCACGGTGCGCAGCTTGACCACTTCGGCCTCGTCCACCTCAATGTCGAAGGTGTCCTCCACCTCGCCCAGCATGCTCATAAAATCAAAGGAGGTAAAGCCCAGATCCTCCATAAAGCGGGATTCGGGGGTAATCTTCTCGGGCTCCACTTCCACGTAGTTGCAGATGATCTCAACCAATTTCTCAAACATAATATAATTCCTCTTTTACACTAATTTGATGATCTCGCCGATGGTAAGATCGGGATTTTCAATGCCCTTGAACATGATCTTGCACAGGTAATAGTAGAAGTACTCCAGCTCCTCCCGGGAGAAGGCCTTCACCTGGTGCTCGAAGTTAAAGTCCAGGCCGTTGTCCTCGGGGCGGTGCATGACGGTCAGGTACACGGCCTGGGGGGTCATGCCGTTGGGATACCACTTGGTGGTGTAGCGGATATCACCCAGCTGGTCCAGGCCCTTCTCCTTCAGGGTGAGGGGCTGGTAGGTGAGAGAGATGGGCTCATAGGTGAGGCCGGCGTGGGGCTGGGGATAGGTCTTGGCGCGGTAGGCAAAGTAGGCGGTGGGATCGTAGTTGGCGTGGCGGAAATACTCGTTCTGCTTGTCCCGGATGGCGTAGATGGCGTCGATGAACTTCATGTCCTGGCCAAAGCAGGTGCGGAAGGGGAAGGAGTGGATGCGGGTACCGCCGGACTTCTTCTCCTTCAGGGTGGCCCGGCGGGCGATGGCGTTGTTGATGGACACATCGTCGTGGCCGTTCATCTTCTGGAAGTAAGTACGCATACCCATGAGCAGCAGGCACACCAGGGAGACGTGGTAGTCCTCGCAGAACTTCATCAGCCGCTGGGTGGGCTCGCCCTCCAGGTGGAAGATGTCCAGGGCGGAGGTGGTGTCATCGGTGGCGTTGAAGGCGGTGCGCAGCTCCGGGTTGTGGAACATCTGCCGGGCGGCCTCCAGTTTGTCGGTGCCGTGGATGCCGTTGTAGATAGGCTCGGAGGATTCGATCTCCTTCTGGAAGAACTCCATATCCCGCAGCTGGGCCTTGCTGCCCGCCTCGTAGGCCAGATCCTTCTGGACCTGCTCGATGTAGGAGGCCATCTCCTTGGGGGCGGGTACGCCCTCATACTTCTGGCTGCAATAGAGCTCGATGATGTCCTTCAGGAAGCAGATGAGGGACTGGGCGTCCACGATCATGTGGTGGGCCAGGAAGTAGACGCCGTTAAAGCCGTCGGGCAGGCTGATCATCACGATGCGGGTGAGGGGGGAGTCCTCCATGGGGAAGGGGACCCGGGTCCACTGCTGCATGACCTGGTCAGCCTCCTCCAGGGTGCCCTGGGAGAAGTCCACAAACTCGATGTCCCGGTCCTCCTTGTCCACCACGTACTGGTAGTAGGTGCCCTCCTTGTCTTTGGCAAAGCGCACCCGCATGCCCTCGCAGCGGTCGTAGGCCTGGTAGATGGACTGCTTGAGCAGATCCCAGTCGATCTCGGACTGGATGGTCAGACGGGTGCCGATGTTGAGCACCGCGGCGCTGGGGCAATAGGGGAGATAGAACAGGTGGAACTTCTGGGCCACGGTCAGAGGATAGACCGGATAACCTTTATGTTTGCGCATCATTTGAGAATCCCTCCAATAAATTTGTCCAGGACCGCCTCATAGGCCTTGGGGTCCTTGTAGTAGCTCTCTACGTGACCGGCCCCTTCCACGATGTACTTGGTCTTGGGGGCGGCACAGTTTTCATACAGCTCGTCGCACATGCAGGGGGGGACAAAGGTGTCCTTGCTGCCGTGGATGAACAGCATGGGCACCTTGGCCTTACGCACCTCTCGGGCGGCGTTGCAGTCGTCCAGGCCGTAGCCCGCCAGGCGCTTGTTCACCCGGTCGGCCAGAGAGATCATAGGGAAGGCGGGCAGGTGATACATGCTGTGGAGCACATGGGTAAAGACGTACTTGGGGGAGGTGAAGGCGGAGTCGGAGATGATGCCCTTCACCTGAGGGGGCAGATCCATGCCGCTGACCATGCATACGGTGGCGCCGCCCATGGAGCCGCCGTGGAGAATGATCTGGGCGTCCTGTCCCACTTTGTCGATGGTCCAGCGGATCCACTCCATGGCGTCCAGCCGGTCCATACAGCCAAAGCCGATGTACTTGCCCTCGCTCTGACCGTGGGAGCGCTGGTCTATAATGAGTGCCCCAAAGCCCCGGCTCATAAAGCACCGGGCCAGGGTGGGGTATTCCTGCAGCCCATTGCTGGTGTAGCCGTGGAAGCAGATGACCACCTTGTTGCCCGGACCGGGGAAGTAGGTGCCGTGGAGCTTCAGACCGTCCCGGGAGAGGATGCCAACCTCCTCATGGGGCTGCTGGAGCAGCCACTCCCGGTTTGCCTTCATGAGGGGATAGTACTGGCTCCAGTCGATGCCGGACATCTTGGCGCTGCGCTCCGGCTTGGCGTTGGTGCGGATCATGGTGCGGCGGTAAAAGTAGGCGGTGCCCAGCCCCTCCGCCGCGGCCGCCAGACCTGCCAGGGCGGCGGCTTTTTTCAACATGCCCCTATGGTTCAGACCTTTCTCTTCCGGGCCAGCAGGTCGCCCAGCTTCAGCGCCTTGTCAATGTTGCCCTCTACCTTCAGCTTGCCCACAGTAAAGGCCAGCACGGGGTCGGTCTTGCCCTGGGCCAGTTTAAACAGGGTGTCCGCGGTGCAGGTGAACATTACGTCCCGGTCAAAGTACTCGTAGGGCTCGATGTACAGCTTGCCCTCCTTGACCTCGGCATAGAAGATGCCCTCGGCCTCCCCGATGATGTTGAATTGATAGGCCAGATGCTCCTGGATATCACTGACATCGGCTCCCGCCAGCATCCCTTTTACTTCGGAAAACATGTCTGCGTATGTCATAAGATCCTCCTTTTTTCGACCAACGGTCGAACCAATTCTACCGGTAGCCTAGCACGTTTTCGACCGCCGGTCAATACATTTTTCTTCCAATTAACAATCAAAAAGAAAGATTTGGTAATTTTTTCATTTGTACGGAAGAAAAACTGTGCTATACTGTAAAAAATAAAGACAGGATAAGATTCCCAAAAGAAAGGTTTTATGCCATGGCCAAGGATCAAAACAAATACGACTTGATTTTAGACGCCCTCCAGCGGCTGCTGCTGGAGCGCAGCGTGCAGACCATTTCGGTCAGCGACATCGCCCAGGCCGCGGGCATCGGGAAGGGGAGCATCTACTACTACTTTCCCTCCAAGGACGCCATTGTGGAGGCGCTGGTCCAGCGCAGCTATGAGGCGCCCCTGAAAACCGCCCAGAGTCTGTCCGCCCGCACCGACATTCCCCCCTTTACCCGCATGGCCATGATCTTCAAGGCCTGCCGCTCCTCCTCCACGGAGTACTCCAAGTCGGAGGCCGGGGCGGGGGCAGGGGCGCAGGAGAAGGCCTTTCTCCATCAAACCTACATGAACCACTTGATTACCGAGCTCAAGCCGGTGCTCTCCGAGATCATCCGCCAGGGCATCCAGGCGGGGGAGATCCGCTTTGACCGGCCCGATGAGCTCTCCGAGATGGTGCTCATCATTCTCACCGTGAAGATGGACAACACCATCGTCCCCTCCACCAAGGAGGAGATCGAGGGGACCATCGCCGCCCTGGTGTCCCTGCTGGAGAAGGGAACGGAGAATCCCCCGGGGTCGCTGGACTTTTTGATTCAATAAAAATGGGAGCCTGAGCATCTGCTCAGGCTCCCATTTTTGGGTTTAAGCGCGGCGTTTTTTCTTTCCGTGGTCCAGAATGTAGGCCATGCACTGGTAGGTCATCAGCTGTACCATCCACAGCCCGCCCACCAGCAGAATCCAGCCCGGCTGGACCATGCCGTTGTTGGCCAGAATGAACAGCACCACCATGACGATGGGGAAGAGGGTGCCCATCACCCGGAAGGAGAAGTAGCTGCACTGGCCGATCTGCTGCTGCTCCGCCTCGTCGCAGCTGCGGTACCAGTCCTTCTGGAACTTGCTGTCGAACACGTTGCCTTTCTTCTCCGGGTGGATGACCTTGGTGGCTTTGACCGTCAGGGCCTGGAGGGCCACCACCCACACCAGCTGTACCACCAGCGATCCCACCAGCAGCACGCTCTCCATGGAAACCGTGATCTTCTGACCGCCGATCCCCAGGGCGATGAACAGCCACACCATGGCCGCCCCGGAGAGGATCAGGGCCAGGCACAGCCGCCGGTCGGCCTCCTCAAAGGCGTCGTCGTCCGCCTCTGCCCGGGGCAGCAGGGCCTTGCCCCGCAGGTAGTAGATGGTGCTCACCACCAGCAGCACATACCCAGGGACGAACCACCACAGGCCCAGAGAAATCAGGGCCCCGTTGAGATGGACCGATGCCTCCAGCAGGTTCTTTCCCGCCATGGCGGCAAAGAAGCCTGCCACGCCCCCCAGGGCGGCGCACACCAGAATGATGATGGCAAACCGGGCGTAGATCCCTTTGCTGCTTCGTTCCTTTTTCATGTTTCTTCCTCCTCGTCGGTGAGATAAAATACCTCGTCTACCGTTGTTCCAAATACCTTTGCGATGCGCAGGGCCAGGGTGATGGAGGGGTTGTAATCCCCCCGCTCAATGAGGCTGATGGTCTGGCGGGACGCACCCACCAGCGACCCCAGCCCCTGCTGGTTGAGCCCCTTCGCCGCCCGCAGCTCTTTCAGTCGGTTCCCAAGCGGCATGAATACACGCTCCTTTCATGACAAGAATCTATGTCGTTTTGACAACTATCTTTGTCATAATCAGGATACCATTGACAAGGATCTTTGTCAATAGGGGAGAGAAACTTTTTTGAAACACAAAAAAGCCCGTGCCTCCCACCGGGGGAGACACGGGCAGAGAGGGCAGGGGAGGGGTCACCGGCACAGCGCCTCCAGGCCGGGGCGGTCCAGAATCTGCACGGACCGGTAGCCCAGAACAATGAGACCCTCCCGGGAGAGCTGATTGAGGATGCGGCTGACAGTGACCCGGCTCACCGAGATGGTGGCGGCGATCTCCTCCTGGGGGCAGGACACCCGACCGTTCCCGTCGGCGTTGACGGTGAGGAACCGGGCCACCCGCCAACGGGCGGGGCGGAAGGCCATCTGGTCCACCTGGTCGGAGAGGAGACGCACCGTGCGGGCCAGATACTTCATCATGGCCAGGGCCATCTCCGGGTGGGCGGCAAACTCCCGGCGCAGCAGGTCCCGGTCGATGGGAACCAGCTCACAGGGGGTCATGGCTACGGCGGAGGACACCCGGGGCAGCTCGTCAAAGAAGGAGGCCTCCCCGAACAGGCTGCCCGCCTGGTACAGGTTCAGCACCCGCTCGCCCCCGTCGGGGGACTGGATGAAGCTCTTTACCTGGCCGGACTTTAGATAGTAGAAGCAGGTGGCCGCCGTGTTCTGCAAATAAATGAGGTAGCCCGCCGGGCACCGGATGGCCCACCGCTGCTGGGCGAAGGGCCGCCAGATGTCCGGGGGCAGGTTCAATTCCATGTGGTGGAGCTGGTCCATGGAAAAATTCCTCCCAAACTTTTTTCAAATTGTAACATGGTTTACATTCTTTTGGCAAGAGCTCTGCTAGGATAACAGGGAAAGAACATTCCCGAAGGAGGAAGTTACATATGGGTATGACAATGACACAAAAGATCCTGGCCAAGCACGCCGGGCTGGACCACGTGGAGGTGGGCCAGCTCATCGAGGCCAAGGTGGACATGGTGCTGGGCAACGACATCACCACCCCCGTGGCCATCACCGAGTTTGAGAAGGCCGGCTTCAGCCAGGTCTTCGACAAGGACAAGATCTCCATCGTCCTGGACCACTACACCCCCTGCAAGGACATTAAGTCCGCCGAGCTGTGCCTGCAGGCCCGCAACTTTGCCCACAAGCACAACATCACCAATTTCTTTGATGTAGGCCAGATGGGCGTGGAGCACGCCCTGCTCCCCGAAAAGGGCCTGTGCGCTCCCGGCGAGATCATCGTGGGCGCCGACTCCCACACCTGCACCTACGGCGCGCTGGGCGCCTTCTCCACCGGCATCGGCTCCACCGACATGGCCGCCGCCATGGCCACCGGTCTGCTGTGGTTCAAGGTGCCCGCCGCCATTAAGGTCACCTTGAAGGGCAAGCTCCAGCCCTATGTCTCCGGCAAGGACGTGATCCTCCACCTGATCGGCGAGATCGGCGTGGACGGCGCCCTGTATCAGTCCCTGGAGTTTGCCGGGGAGGGAGTCAGCTCCCTGACCATGGATGACCGCTTCACCATCTCCAACATGGCCATCGAGGCCGGCGGCAAGAACGGCATCTTCCCCGTGGACGAGAAGACCATGGAGTACATTAGCGGCCGGGTGAACCGCCCCTGCGAGGCCTTCGAGGCCGACCCCGACGCCGAGTACGCCCGGGAAGTGGTCATTGACTTGGACAAGCTGGAGCCCACCGTGGCTATGCCCCACCTGCCTGAGAACACCAAGGTGGTCTCCGAGGTGGCCGGTCTGCCCATCAACCAGGTGGTCATCGGCTCCTGCACCAACGGCCGCATCAGCGACCTGCGCGCCGCCGCCGCCGTTATGAAGGGCAAGAAGGTGGCCGACAACGTGCGCTGCATCGTCATCCCCGCCACCCAGGACATCATCCTCCAGGCCATGAAGGAGGGCCTCATTGAGACCTTCATTGAGGCGGGTTGCGCCGTCTCCACCCCCACCTGCGGTCCCTGCCTGGGCGGCCACATGGGCGTCATGGCCGAGGGGGAGCGCACCGTCTCCACCACCAACCGCAACTTCGTGGGCCGGATGGGACATGTCACCTCCGAGGTGATTTTGGCCTCTCCCGCCGTGGCTGCCGCCTCCGCCATTGCCGGCTGTGTCGCCGACCCCCGCAAGCTTTCTTAAAAGAAAGCTTGGCAAAGAACTTTGTGCGAAACTTCGTTTCGCTTCTGGGGTTTTCGGAAGGGGAGAGGAGGACAGAGAAACCCTTCGTTTTTCGTTCCGCTGTCCTTCTTCCCGTTCCGTTTCCCAGCTCCTACATTAACTCAGAAAGGATTGAGACCTGATGAAGGTTTATAAATACGGCGCCAACGTGGATACCGACGTCATCATCCCCGCTCGCCACCTCAACGACCCCTCTCCCGCCGCTCTGGCCTCCCACTGCATGGAGGACATCGACGTGAACTTCGCCTCCACGGTGGAGCCCGGCGACATCATCGTGGCCGGCCCCAACTTTGGCTGCGGCTCCAGCCGTGAGCACGCCCCCCTCGCCATCAAGTCCTGCGGCGTGAAGTGCGTCATCGCCCCCTCCTTCGCCCGCATCTTCTACCGCAACGCCATCAACATTGGCCTGCCCATCGTGGAGTGTGCCCAGGCCGCTGAGGAGATCCAGCCCGGCGACCAGGTGGATGTGGACTTTTCTACCGGCGTGATCACCGATCAGACCACCGGAAAGACCTACCAGGCCGCGCCCTTCCCTCCCTTCATTAAGGGCATCATTGAGAGCGGCGGGCTGCTCAATTCTCTCAAGGCTCGGGGGGTTGCGAAATGAATTACAAAATTGCTTTGATTCGCGGCGACGGCATCGGCCCCGAGGTAGTGGGGGAGGCCGTCAAGGTTCTGGACCAGGTGGGCAAGAAGTTCGGCCACACCTTCACCTACACCGACGTGCTCATGGGCGGCTGCGCCATCGACCAGGTGGGCAAGAGCTACCCCGACGGCACCGCCGAGAAGTGCAAGGCCTGCGACGCCGTCCTGCTGGGCGCGGTAGGCGGTCCCAAGTGGGGCCACTCCACTGACCCGGAGAAGCGCCCCGAGACCGCCCTGCTCTCCATCCGGAAGGACCTGGGGCTGTACGCCAACCTACGCCCCGCCGCCCTCCGGCCCGCCCTGGCCGAGGCCTGCCCCCTGAAGAAGGAGACCGCCGACAAGGGCATTGACCTGATGATGGTCCGGGAGCTCACCGGCGGCATCTACTTCGGCAAGAAGGAGCGCTACCAGACCGAGGACCGGGGTGAGGAGGCCGCCGACCGCATGGCCTACTCCGAGAAGGAGATCGAGCGCATCGGCCGCCGGGCCTTTGAGCTGGCCCGCCTGCGCCGCAAGAAGGTGTCCTCCGTGGACAAGGCCAACGTGCTGGAGACCAGCCGCCTGTGGCGCTCTGTCATGCACCGGCTGGCGGAGGAGTATTCCGACGTGGAGTACGAGGACGTGCTGGTGGACAACGCCGCCATGCAGCTGGTCCGGGACCCCAGCCAGTTTGACGTAGTGGTCACCGAGAACATGTTCGGCGACATCCTCTCCGACGAGGCCAGCATGATCACCGGCTCCATCGGCCTGCTACCCTCCGCCTCCATCGGCGACACCGCCCCCGGCCTCTACGAGCCCATCCACGGCTCCGCCCCCGACATTGCCGGACAGGACAAGGCCAACCCCATCGCCACCATTCTCTCCGTGGCCATGATGCTCCGCTACTCCTTCCACCTGGCCGACGAGGCCAACGCGGTGGAGCAGGCAGTGGACGCCGTCCTGGCTGAGGGCTATCGCACCGCCGACATTGCCAAGGCGGGGGAGAAGGCCATCGGCACCCTGGAGATGGGCCGTCTCATCCGGGAGCACATCTGATTTTATCGGTTCCTTCCTGCACGGGCTCCGGCGTTTGCCGGAGCCCGTTTTTGCATCTTGTTCCAAAATGTGAATGCAAATCGTTTGAAATTTTACGAGAATGGGCTTGCATTTTTTCAGTAGGAGGAATATAATACTTCCTGCTGTGACAAAGGAATGAAGTGCAAGGTTTTGGTACAGCAGGCAGAAATTGCAACCAATTTTGTTTTGCAGTTTTTCATGCAAAGCAGATAAGAAACTGCATTTTTCTGAAAGAAGCCTTGCAAATATAACGATACGGAGGCGTTTTCTATGAAAGAGTTGTCCCGGATTGCACTGGCCATCCATCCTTCTACTACCTTGGCCATTGATGCTATGTTTAAGCAGATGAAGGCCGACGGCCTGGACGTGGTTGGGTTTGGTGCCGGTGAGCCGGATTTCCCCACCCCGGATCACATCAAGGAGGCCGGCATTCAGGCCATCCGGAACAACGACACCAAGTATACGCCTTCCGTGGGCACCGTGGAGGTGCGCAAGGCGGTGTGCCAGCGCCTGAAGGAGGACTGCGGCATCGACTATGAGCCCGCCCAGATCGCCGTGTCCAACGGCGCCAAGACCTGTGTATACGCCGCTCTGCGGGCTCTGGTGAACCCCGGCGACGAGGTGATCCTGCCCGCTCCCTACTGGGTGAGCTATCTGGAACTCATTCAGATGGTGGGCGGCGTGCCCGTGGTGATCAACGCCACCGAGGCCGAGCACTTCAAGATCACCGCCGAGAAGCTGGCGGCCGCCATCACCCCCAAGACCAAGTGCATGATCCTCAACAACCCCTGCAACCCCACCGGCATGGTGTACAGCAAGAAGGAGCTGGAGGCCATCGCCAAGGTCTGCGTGGAGAAGGACATCTATGTCATTTCTGACGAGATCTATTACAGCCTGATCTACGATGGAGAGGAGTTCACCAGCCTGGCCGCCATCAGCCCCGAGATCAAGGAGCGCACCCTGCTGGTCAACGGCGTGTCCAAGTCCTATGCCATGACCGGCTGGCGGATCGGCTATGTGGCCGCCCCCGCCAACATCGCCAAGGTGATCGGCAACTATCTGGGCCACTGCACCGGCAATCCCTGCACCATCTCCCAGAAGGCTTCCGCCGTGGCCCTGTCCAGCTCCCAGGAGACCGTGGAGAAGATGCGCGAGGCCTTTGAGGAGCGCCGCAACTACATGGTGGAGCGCATGAATCAGATCGAGGGTGTCTCCTGCATCAAGCCCGAGGGCGCCTTCTATGTGATGATGAACATCAGCAAGCTCTTCGGCAAGGAGCTCTTCGGCCATGTCATCAAGGACGCCGACGACTTCGGCAATCTGTTCCTGAAGTACGGCAAGGTGGCCGTGGTCCCCGGCACCGGCTTTGGTGCGCCGGAGTTTGTCCGCTGGTCTTATGCTACCTCCATGGAGAACATCAAGGCCGGTCTGGACCGCCTGGAGTCCTTCCTGGCCGGCAAAGCCGTGTAAGCCGCTTTCTTGAAAGAAAGCTTGGCAAAGAACTTTCTGCAAAGCTCCGCTTTGCTTCTGCGCCCGTAAGAAACAGATTACGTGGGAGTGACGTGCTTCGTCGCTCCCACGTTTTTTATTTCGGGAACTGACCGGAACCGATAGGCGGGAGACGGAAAGAAGGGAATCACTCCTATCTCATCCGCACCCTTGGGGAAGCGGGGACATAGGATAGGCGGAAAGGGGAGAGGACCATGCCGCTCATTCCATACGACCGTGCCGCCGCCGTGCGCTACGCCCACCGCTGGGCCTTTGGCCGCAATCCGCACTACTATAACTTCGACGAACTGGGAGGCGACTGCACCAACTTTGCCTCCCAGTGTCTCTATGCTGGATCGGGGATCATGAACTACACCCCGGATTTCGGATGGTACTACATCGGTCCCAACAACAAAGCACCAGCCTGGACGGGAGTGCCGTACTTCTATAATTTTTTGACCCGGAAGGAGGAAAATCGGGGGCCGGTGGGGGTGCGGGCCTCCTTGGAAGAGCTGCTCCCCGGGGATTTTGTCCAACTCCGCTTTGACAGCGAGCTCTTCGGCCACACCCCGGTGGTGGTGGAGGTAGGTTCTCCCGCCGCTCTGGACAATGTTCTGGTGGCCGCCCACAGTCAGGACTCCGACTTCCGGCCTCTCAGCACCTATGACGTTCGGGAGATCCGCTTTCTCCATATTTTAGGAAGCCGGAAATAATCTACCTTATAAAACGGAAAAAATCATTGGCGGCAGCCAGGAAATAGGATACAATACAGGTGACCCTTCGGGAGATCAACACAAAGGAGAATTGCACATGGGTATTCTGGAACTCAAGCCCGGCTTTTACTTTACCGGCGCCCTGGATCACGACCTGCGGGTGTTCGACATCATCATGTACACCGAGTACGGCACCACTTACAATTCCTACGTGCTGAAAACGGCCCATCACACCGTCTTGTTTGAGACCGCCAAGGCCAAGTGTCTGGACAGCTGGCTGGAGAAGGTGGCCGCCATCACCCCCATCGACCAGGTGGACTATCTGGTGGTCAGCCACACCGAGCCCGACCACAGCGGCAGCGTGGAGCGCTTGCTGGAGCTCAATCCCCGGCTGAAGATCGTGGCCACCGGCTGCGCCATCAACTTTTTGAAGGAGATCGTCAATCGGGACTTCTACTCCATCGCCATCAAGGACGGCCAGACCCTGGAGCTGGACGACAAGACCCTGGAGTTCATGGTGGTGCCCAACCTCCACTGGCCCGACACCATGTACACCTACATCCGGGAGGACAAGGTGCTGGTCACCTGCGACTCCTTCGGTTCCCACTACGCCTGCGACGGCATCCTGGCCAGCGCCGTCACCGACCAGGAGGGCTACTGGAAGGCCACCAAGTACTACTTTGACTGCATCATCGGCCCCTTCAAGAGCTTTATGCTGGACGCCCTCAATCGGGTGCGCCCCCTGGAGCTGGAAATGATCTGCCCCGGCCACGGCCCGGTGCTGGACACCGGCATCCCCCACATGCTGGACACCTACGAGCAGTGGTCCACCGTCATCAATCCCAATCCCCGGCCCACGGTGATCATTCCCTACGTCAGCGCCTACGGCTACACCGGCCAGCTGGCCCAGGCCATTGCCCGGGGCATTGAGGCTCAGGGTGACATCGACGTGCGGATTTACGACATGGTGGAGGCCGACGCCGGCAAAGTGGCCGAAGAGCTTCTCTACGCCGACGGCTTCCTGCTGGGCACCCCCACCATCGTGGGCGAGGCCCTCAAGCCCATTTGGGATCTGACCACCGGCATGTTTGCCGGCACCCACGGGGGCAAGGTGGCCTCCGCCTTCGGCAGCTACGGCTGGAGCGGCGAGGGCGTGCCCCACATTATGGAGCGCCTCAAGCAGCTCAAGCTCAAGACCGTGGAGGGTTTCCGGGTGCGCTTCAAGCCCAGCGAGGATCAGCTCAAGCAGGCTCAGGAGTACGGCGCGGAGTTTGCCCAGGCCGTGCGGGACAACCTTCACCCCATCCAGCGAGCCCCCAAGGGGAAGGTGCGCTGCGACGTGTGCGGCGCGGTGTTTGACGCCGACGCGGAGGCATGCCCTGTCTGCAAGGTGGGTCCTGAGCACTTTGTCCCCCTCACCGGGGAGGAGAAGGCCCCCAAGGTGGAGCTGGTGCGGTGCAAGGTGTGCGGCGCGGTGTTCGAGTCGGACAAGGAGCGCTGCCCGGTGTGCGGCGTGGGTCCCCAGTACTACGTCCCGGTAAAGAAGGAGGAGAAGAAGGCCTCCGGCAAGCGCAAGCTGGTGAAATGTCTGGTATGCGGCGAGATTTTCGACGCCTCTCTGGACACCTGCCCGGTGTGCGGCGTGGGCCGGGACAAGTTTGTGGAGGTAGAGGTGGAGGAGACCGCCTTCCGCAACGACACCCAGAACACCTACGTGATCCTGGGCAACGGCTGCGCCGGCGTCAGCGCCGCCCAGGCCATCCGGGAGCGGGACAAGACGGGCCGCATCCTGCTCATCTCCAATGAGGGACCGGCCTACCAGCGGCCCATGCTGACGAAAGCCATGCTCTCCGGCCTCACCGCCGACCAGATGGCCCTGCATCCCGCCGGGTGGTATGAGGGCCAGAACATTGTCCAGATCCTGGAGCGCCAGGTGGTGGCGGTGGACACCAAGAATAAGCAGGTGGGGCTGGACGGCGGCTTCCAGCTGCCCTATACCAAGCTTATCTTCGCCCTGGGCAGCGAGTGCTTCATCCCGCCCATCCCCGGACACGACAAGCAGGGGGTGGTGGCTATCCGTCGCCTCAGCGACGTGGAGAAGATCCAGGCCATGGGCAATACCATCAAGCAGGCTGTGGTCATCGGCGGCGGCGTGCTGGGTCTGGAGGCCGCCTGGGAGCTGCGCAAGGCAGGCATGGAAGTGACCGTCTTGGAGCTGGCCCCCAAGCTTATGGGCCGTCAGCTGGACGACCAGGCCGCGGCCCTGCTGCTGGACGCCTGCGGAAAGTCTCAGGTCCGGGTGGAAACCGGCGTGCAGATCCAGTCCATCCAGGGCGGCGAGGCAGTCACCGGCGTGGAGCTGGGCAGCGGCGAGGTCATCCCCGCCCAGCTGGTTGTGGTGTCTGCCGGCGTGCGGGCCAACACCGCCATCGCCCAGAGCGCGGGCATCGAGACCGACCGGGCCATTGTGGTCAATGCGCGTATGGAGACCAACCTGCCCGGCGTGTACGCCTGCGGCGACTGCGCCCAGTACCAGGGGGTCAACTACGCCCTGTGGCCCGAGGCCCAGGAGCAGGGCAAGACGGCGGGCGCCTGCGCCGCCGGGGAGCTGGCGGAGTACAATCCCATCGCGCCGGTGCTGGCCTTCCACGGCATGGGCACCGAGCTGTTCTCCCTGGGCGACCCGGGCAAGCAGCCCGGCGTGGAGTACAAGACGGTGGAGGTCCGGGACGAGGCCCGGAACACCCTGGAGCGGTACTACTTCACCGCCGGCAAGCTGTGCGGCGTGATCCTGGCGGGAGATCTCTCCAAGATGGCAGACATGATGACCGCCATGGAGGAGAAGCGCTCCTTTGCCGACTTCTTCGCTTAAAAGCTTTTTTCCCGGCTGAGGGCCTCCTCAGCCGGGAAATTTTTCTTTCTCCATTGACATAGAGATAACCGGGCTGATAAGATAGAGCGTACACAAAAATCAGCCCCTTCAGTGCCCAGCTTCGCCGCTGGGGTAAAAGGAAATCGGGTGCAAGTCCCGAGCGATCCGGTCACTGTAAGCGGGGAGTCCGCCGCAGGATGCCATTGCCTGGCCAACAAGGCCGGGTGAGAAGGCGCGGCGGGTGCCGATCCGCAAGCCAGGAAGCCTGCTGAGGGAGCCATGGTGGGTATCTTCCGCAGAAAGTAGCCCCATCTGGATTTTTGGGCGGTTTGCTGCGCCCATTTTTCCGATGCCTGCTTTCTCCGGGAAGCAGGCATTTCTGTTTTCCGGGGGCAGGACATCTTCATGCGCAAGATACAAAACGAAAGGAGATTTTATGAAACACTGGAAACGCCCCCTGTCCGCCCTGCTGGCCCTGTCCCTGGCCTTGACACTGTCCGCTTGCGGCGGACAAACCAACACATCGGACACCTCCGGCTCCCAGCCGGAGAGCTCTGTATCGCAGAGTACAGACGGCTACTATCCTGTCACGGTGACCAACTACAACTACGCCGGACAGCAGGTGAACTACACCTACAACGAGGCGCCCCAGCGGGTGCTGGCCGTCTACCAGGGCTGTATCGAGACCATGATCGCCCTGGGGCTGGAGGACCACGTCATCGCCAGCTATGGCCTGGACAACGAGGTAAAGCCGGAGTGGCAGGATGGTTTTTCCAAAATGCACTACGATGACTCCGTCTTTGCCCCCGACAAGGAGACCGTTACCCTGCTGGAGCCCGACTTTATCTTCTCCTGGGGCTCCTACTTCGGGGACAAGACGCTGGGGGATGTGGATGCCTGGAATGAGAAGGGGGTGGGGACCTACATGAACTCCAACACCGTCCCCGGCGGCACCCGCACCCTGGAAAATGAGTACACCGACATTCTGAACATCGGCAAGATCTTCCACGTGGAGGACAAGGCCCAGGCCCTGGTGGACGAGATGAAGAGCCAGGTGGCGGCCACCCTGTCCGCAGTACAGGGACAGGAGCCGGTACGCGTGGCGGTGGTGGAGCCCATCAGCGGCAAGATCACCAACTACGGGGCCAAGTCCCTGGCGGGAGACATGGTGACCGCCCTGGGCGGGGAGCTGGCCATGCCGGAGGCCGACTCCATCAGCAAGGAGGACCTGGTAGCCGCCGACCCGGAGGTCATTTTTGTGGTGTACATGGCCTACGCCGGGGACGATCCTCAGTCGGTGATGGATCAGCAGCTCTCCCTCATCCAGGATGACCCCGCCCTTCAGAGCCTGCAGGCGGTCAAGAACGGCAAGGTCCATCTCATCATGCTGGGGGACATGTACGCCAGCGGCCCCCGCACCCTGGATGGCCTGAAGACCCTGGCCCAGGGTATGTACCCGGAGCTGAGTCTGTGAGTCGGAGCAGAAAAGCCCATCTGGCCCTGGTAATCCTGGCCGCCGCCCTGGTTTTGTCCCTGGGGCTGGCGGTGAGCGTGGGCTCCATGGCCATCCCCCTGGAGCAGGTGTACCGGGTGATGGCCTACGAGCTCTTTGGCCTGGGGGACGGCAAAACCTGGGGCAGCGGCGGGGTCCATGACGTGGTGTGGCTCATCCGCCTGCCCCGGCTGGTGCTGGCGGCGGCCACGGGCGCCGGTCTTGGCCTGTGCGGAGCGGTGATGCAGGCCATGGTCCAGAACACCATGGCCGACCCCTACATCCTGGGGGTGTCCTCCGGGGCCTATCTGGGAGCCGCCCTGGCCCTAACCGCCGGGGCGGGCTCCGCTCTGGGGGGCAGCGCCATGGGGCTGGCCGGAGCGGTGGGCGCCTTTCTGGCCGCCGCCGCGGTGCTCCTGCTGTCCCGGCTGGGGGGACGCTCCACCCCGATCAAGCTGCTGCTGTCCGGCGTGGCCCTCAGCGCGGTGTGCTCTGCCCTGGGCAACTTCTGCATCGTTCTGAATCACGACGACCACTTTTCTGCCGCCCTGGTCCAGTGGACCATGGGGGGCATGGGGGCGGCCAGCTGGCTGGGCAACGCCATCGCCTGGGGGGTGGTGGCGTTTGGCGGTTTGTTTTTCTGGAGCCAGTACCGCACCCTGAACCTGATGCTGCTGGGGGACGAGTGTGCCGGTACTCTGGGGGTGGAACTGTCCGCCCGGCGGCTCATTTACCTTCTGGTGGTGGCCGCCATGGTGGGGGTGCTGGTCTACCAGGCGGGGATGGTGGGCTTTGTGGGCCTGATCATCCCCCACGGGGTACGGCTGCTGTTCGGCAGCGACCACCGCACCCTGCTGCCCTTGGCGGGACTGACGGGGGCGGTGTTCCTCCTTTGGATGGATGTACTGTGCCGGGTGGTGCTGCCGGGGAATGAAATTCCCATCGGCATCCTTACAGCCCTGGTGGGCGCGCCGGTATTTCTGGCCCTGCTGGCCCGGCGGCGGTACGGATTCGGAGGTGAGGCGTGATGGACCTGCTGGCTCAGGACCTCCGCGTGACCCTGGAGGGGAACCCCATTTTGCAGGGGGTGACTCTGGAGGCCAGGGCGGGGGAGCTGGTGGGGGTGATCGGCCCCAACGGCAGCGGCAAGAGCACCCTGCTGAAATGCCTCTACCGCCAGCTGGCCCCGCAAAGCGGCGCGGTATACCTCAATGGCCGGGATGTATCCGGGGAGAGCCGCCGGGAGAGCGCGAAAAAAATCGGCGTGGTGGCCCAGCACAACGACAAGGGTTTTGACTTTACCGTTCTTGATATGGTGCTTCTGGGCCGCTCCCCCCACAAAAAGGCTCTGGAGCGGGACAACAGGGAAGATTACGCCATTGCCCGGGACGCCTTGCGGGAGGTGGGGCTGGAGGCGCTGGCTCACCGCTCCATGGCCACCCTCTCCGGCGGGGAGCGGCAGCGGGTGATTCTGGCCCGTGCCCTGGCCCAGCAGACCCCATGCCTTATCCTGGACGAGCCCACCAACCACCTGGACGTGCAGTATCAGCTCCAGCTCATGGAGCTTGTAAAGGGAGTAAACTGTACGGTAGTGGCCGCCCTCCACGACCTGAACCTGGCGGCTATGTACTGCCAGCGGCTCTACCTGCTGGAGGAGGGGCGTGTGGCGGCCCAGGGCACTCCGGAGCAGGTGCTCACCCCTGAGCGGATCGAGGCGGTGTACGGGGTGAAGGCGGAGGTGATCCCCGCCGCCGACGGGCATCTGCGGGTGCTGTTTTACCCCCAATAGAGGGACGGGCATCGGTTTTCCCTCCGCCTGCCCCAAGAAAAAATTGTGGCAGCCGCCTTGACAACCAGAAAATTTTGTGCTAGGATACAGAAAATTTCATCTTACTAAACCGTTGAAGCGGAGATAACGGCAGGTATGCCTTTCCAGAGAGTCCGGGGTGCTGCGATCCGGGCATGAAACAGCCTGTCAAATGGACCGCTGAGGGTGCAGTCAAATGTGAGGCTTCTCACAGAGTATTCTGCAACGCGAGGGCATGCGTCAGTTGCCGGGGATATGTTGGTATCCCGCCAAGGGCATAGGGTCGTTCCTATGAAGCAAGGTGGCACCGCGGATAAGTTTTTTATTCGTCCTTGACAGAAGAGAGCATTCTGTCAAGGGCGATTTTTTTATCCTCTTTGGCAGGGTGCAGGCCGCAACTGTGAGTTTCCTGCAAGGAGGGTAAACGAAATGCAAATGAAACCATCCCTTTCCACCGTCCAAGAGTTGGCCTCCACGGGGCAGTACAAGGTGCTCCCCGTCAGCTGCGAGATCCTCTCCGACTTCATTACCCCCATGGAGGCCCTGCGGGTACTCCAGCAGGTGTCCACCCACTGCTACCTGCTGGAGTCGGTGGCCGAGCACGAGAAGTGGGGCCGCTACACCTTCCTGGGCTACGACCCCAAGCTGGAGATCACCTGTCTGGACGGGCAGATGAAGGCGGGAAACATCCGCCTCACCACTCAGGACCCCTCCCAGGTGCTGCGCCAGATTCTGGCCGACTACAAGAGTCCCCGATTTGACTACCTGCCCTCCTTCACCGGCGGGCTGGTGGGCTACTTCTCCTACGACTACCTGGGGTACAGTGAGCCCTCCGTCCGGGTGCCGGTACAGGACACGGAGGCCTTCCAGGACCTGGACCTGATGCTCTTTGACAAGGTCATCGCCTTTGACAACTTCCGGCAGACCATCGTCCTGATCGTCAACATGGCCCTGGACGACCCGGAGACCAACTACCGCAAGGCGGTGCTGGAGCTGGAGCAGATGGCCCGCCTGCTCCGCACCGGGCAGCGCAAACAGGAGCCCGCCGGGCATCTGCTGGGGGAGGTGACCCCCCTCTTTGACAAGGAGACCTACTGCGGCATGGTGGAGCGGGCCAAGCACTTTATCCGGGAGGGGGACATCTTCCAGATCGTGCTGTCCAACCGCCTCAGCGCCCCCTTTGAGGGGAGCCTGCTCAACACCTACCGGGTGCTGCGCACCCTGAACCCGTCCCCCTACATGTTCTATTTCTCCGGCACCGACGTGGAGGTGGCGGGCGCCTCGCCCGAGACCCTGGTGAAGCTGGAAAACGGGGTGCTCCACACCTTCCCCCTGGCGGGCACCCGGCCCCGGGGCAGGACGGAGGAGGAGGACCGGGCCCTGGAAGAGAGCCTGCTCTCCGACGCCAAGGAGCTGTCGGAGCACGACATGCTGGTGGACCTGGGCCGCAATGACCTGGGGAAGATCAGCAAGTTCGGTTCCGTCCAGGTGGAGCGGCTTCACTCCATCGAGCGTTTCTCCCACGTCATGCACATCGGCTCCACCATCCGGGGGGAGCTGGCCGAGGGAAAGGACGCCCTGGATGCCGTGGCGGCGGTGCTCCCCGCCGGGACCCTCTCGGGAGCCCCGAAGATCCGGGCCTGTCAGCTCATCGGGGAACTGGAGAACAACAAGCGGGGCATCTACGGTGGGGCCATCGGATATCTGGACTTCACCGGCAACCTGGATACCTGCATCGCCATCCGCATCGCCTACAAGAAAAACGGCACCGTGTTCGTCCGCAGCGGGGCGGGCATTGTGGCCGACTCCGTGCCGGAGAAGGAGTACCAGGAGTGCATCAACAAGGCCCAGGCGGTGGTCAACGCCCTGAAACGGGCCGGGGAGGTGGAAGCATGATTTTGCTCATCGACAACTACGACAGCTTCTCCTACAACCTCTATCAGCTGGTGGGAGAGCTCCAGCCGGACATTCGGGTCATCCGCAACGACCAGTACACGGTGGACGAGATCCGCTCCATGGTCCCCAGCCATATCATCCTCTCCCCGGGGCCGGGACGGCCCGAGGACGCCGGGGTCACCATGGAGGTGGTCACCGCCCTGGGACAGGACATCCCCATCCTGGGGGCGTGCCTGGGCCACCAGGCCATCTGCGCCGCCTTCGGCGGGGTAGTCACCTACGCCAGACAGCTCATGCACGGCAAGCAGTCCCAGGTGACCTTCGACGGGGACTGTCCCCTGTTCCGGGGGGTGCCCAGTCCCGCTCCGGTGGCCCGGTACCACTCCCTGGCCGCCGACCCGGACACCCTGCCGGACTGCTTAAAAGTGACCGCCCGCACCGCGGAGGGGGAGGTCATGGGGGTGCAGCACCGCAGCTACCCCATCTACGGCGTCCAGTTCCACCCGGAATCCATTCTGACGCCCCACGGAAAAACCATGTTGAAAAACTTCTTGGAGGAGAGATAAGCCATGATTAAAGAAGCCATTGTGAAGATCGTAAACAAGGGGGACCTCTCCTACGACGAGGCCTACGCCGTGATGAATGAAATTATGAGCGGCCAGACCACCCCCACTCAGAACGCCGCCTTTCTGGCGGCCCTCTCCACCAAGAGCGCCCGGGCGGAAACCACCGACGAGATTGCCGGCTGTGCCGCTGCCATGCGGGACCACGCCACCAAGGTGGAGACCGGCATGGACCTCTTTGAAATCGTGGGCACCGGCGGCGACAACGCCCACAGCTTCAATATCTCCACCACCTCCGCCCTGGTGGCGGCGGCAGGAGGGGTGAAGGTAGCCAAGCACGGCAACCGGGCCGCCTCCTCCCAGTGCGGCACCGCCGACTGCCTGGAGGCGTTGGGGGTGAACATTCAGCAGAGCCCGGAGAAGTGCATGGAGCTTCTCCGGGAGGTGGGCATGTGCTTCTTCTTCGCCCAGAAGTACCACACCTCCATGAAGTACGTGGGGGCCATCCGCAAAGAGCTGGGCTTCCGCACCGTGTTCAACATCCTGGGTCCTCTCACCAACCCCGGTACTCCCTCCATGCAGCTGCTGGGGGTGTACGACGACTACCTGGTCCAGCCTCTGGCCCAGGTGCTCATCAGCCTGGGAGTACGCCGGGGCATGGCGGTCTACGGCCAGGATAAGCTGGACGAAATTTCCCTCAGCGCTCCCACCACCCTGTGCGAAATCAAGGACGGGTGGTTCAAGAGCCGGGTCATCACCCCCGAGGAGTTCGGCTTTGCCCGCTGCACCCGGGAGGACCTGAAAGGCGGCACCCCGGCAGAGAACGCCGCCATCACCCGGGCCATTCTCGCCGGGGAGCCGGGCCACAAGCGAAACGCCGTCCTCCTCAACGCCGGGGCGGCCCTGTACATCGCCGGAAAGGCGGACACCATGGCAGAGGGGGTGGCCCTGGCCGGAGAGCTCATCGACTCCGGTGCGGCTGCCCGCACCCTGGAAAAGCTCATCGCGGTCAGCAACCGGGAGGTGAAGACGGCATGACCATCCTGGAACAGCTGGCTGACCACGCCCGGGCGCGGGTGGCGGCGGCCAAGGAGAAGGCCTCTCTGGAGGAGCTTCGAGCCCAGTGCCGGTCGCTGGAGCGGACCCTGGGCCGGGGGCAGGGGAAAGAGCGGTTTCAGAAAGCCCTGAGTAAGCCGGGGCTGTCCTTCCTGTGCGAGCTGAAGAAGGCGTCCCCCTCCAAGGGGCTCATCGACCCGGAGTTTTCCTATCTGGACATTGCCAAAGACTATGAGGCCGCCGGGGCGGACGCCATCTCCTGCCTCACCGAGCCCAAGTGGTTTCTGGGCTCCAACGACATCTTCCGGCGGGTGCGGCAGACCGTGTCCCTGCCCATGCTCCGCAAGGACTTTACCGTAGACCCCTACCAGCTCTACGAGGCCAGAATCATGGGGGCCGACTGCGTGCTGCTCATCTGTGCCCTGCTGGACACCCAGACCCTGAAGGAGTACCTGAAGCTCTGTGAGGAGCTGGGGCTGGCCGCCCTGGTGGAGACCCACGACGAGGCGGAGGTCCGATCCGCCCTGGCGGCGGGGGCGTCCATTCTGGGGGTCAACAACCGCAACCTCAAGGACTTCTCCGTAGATTTCCAGAACGCCAAGCGGCTGCGGGACCTCATCCCACCGGATGTGCTCTACGTGGCCGAGTCTGGGGTGACCAGACCCCAGGACGTGGCCGAGCTGAAAGCCGTAGGGGCGGACGCGGTGCTCATCGGGGAGACCCTGATGCGCGCTCCCAACAAGCGGGCCATGCTGGCCCGGCTCCGGGAGGCGGCCCAATGACCAAAATCAAGCTGTGCGGCCTGACCCGGCCGGAGGACATCACCGCCGCCAACGCCCTGGAGCCGGACTTTGTAGGCTTTGTCTTTGCCCCGAAAAGCCGCCGGTATGTGACGGCGGAGCAGGTCAAGTCGCTGCGAAGCCAGCTCTCGCCCGCCATCCGGGCGGTGGGGGTGTTTGTGGACGAGAAACCGGAGCGAGTGGCCGCCCTGCTGGAAGCTGGGATTATCGACCTAGCCCAGCTCCACGGCAGGGAGGACGAGGGCTATCTGGCCCGGCTGCGGGCTCTCACCAAAAAGCCCATCATCCAGGCGTTTCAGGTGAAAACCCCAACAGACCTGGAGCGGGCGGAGAGCAGCTCGGCGGACTGCATTCTGCTGGACTCGGGCGCGGGAACAGGGAGCACCTTTGACTGGTCTCTCTTGAAACACCTCCGCCGTCCCTACTTGCTGGCAGGGGGACTGGGGCCGGACAACGTGGCCCGGGCCATTCAGGTTCTCCACCCCTGGGGGGTGGATGTGAGCTCCGGCATTGAGACCGGGGGCGTGAAAGATTTTCATAAGATGGCGGCCTTTGTGGCCGCGGTACGAAAGGAAGAGAAGGTATGACAAATCCCAAGGGCCGCTTCGGGATTCACGGGGGACAGTATATCCCCGAGACCCTGATGAACGCGGTGATCGAACTGGAGGAGGCCTACGAGCACTACAAGAACGACCCAGAGTTTAACCGGGAGCTTCAGGAACTGCTCAACGAATACGCCGGGCGGCCCTCCCGGCTGTACTATGCAGAAAAAATGACCCGGGATCTGGGAGGCGCGAAAATCTATCTCAAGCGGGAGGACCTGAACCACACCGGAGCCCATAAAATCAACAATGTGCTGGGCCAGGCCCTGCTGGCCAAGAAGATGGGCAAGACCCGCCTTATCGCCGAGACCGGGGCGGGGCAGCACGGGGTGGCCACCGCCACCGCCGCCGCCCTCCTGGGCATGGAGTGCGTGGTGTTCATGGGCAAGGAGGACACCGTCCGCCAGGCCCTGAACGTGTACCGCATGCGCCTGCTGGGGGCCACGGTGGTGCCCGTCACCACCGGCACCGCCACCCTGAAGGACGCGGTGTCCGAGGCCATGCGGGAGTGGACCTCCCGCATCTCCGACACCCACTACTGCCTGGGCTCCGTGATGGGGCCCCACCCATTTCCCACCATCGTGCGGGATTTTCAGGCCGTGATTTCCAGGGAAATCAAGGAGCAGCTGCTGGCCAAGGAGGGCCGCCTGCCCGACGCCGTGGTGGCCTGTGTGGGGGGCGGCTCCAACGCTATCGGCAGCTTTTATCACTTTATTGATGACAAGCAGGTGCGGCTTATCGGCTGCGAGGCCGCCGGCCGGGGCATCGACACCTTTGAGACGGCGGCCACCGTCAACACCGGCCGCCTGGGGATTTTCCACGGCATGAAGTCCTACTTCTGCCAGGATGAGTACGGCCAGATCGCCCCCGTCTACTCCATCTCCGCCGGGCTGGACTACCCCGGCATCGGCCCGGAGCACGCCCACCTCCACGACATCGGCCGGGCGGAATATGTCCCCGTCACCGACGACGAGGCGGTGGACGCCTTCGAGTACCTGGCCCGCACCGAGGGTATCATCCCGGCCATCGAGTCGGCCCACGCGGTGGCCTACGCCATGAAATTGGCCCCCACCATGACGAAAGACCAGATTCTGGTCATCACCATCTCGGGCCGTGGGGACAAGGACTGCGCCGCCATCGCCCGTTACAGAGGGGAGGATATCCATGAGTAAGATCAAAACCGCCTTTGACCACGGCAAGGCCTTCATCGCCTTTCTCACCTGCGGCGACCCCGACCTGGCCACCACCGCCGCCGCCGTCCGGGCCGCTGCCGCCAACGGGGCCGACCTCATTGAGCTGGGCATCCCCTTCTCCGACCCCACCGCCGAGGGTCCCGTCATCCAGGGTGCCAACCTGCGGGCCTTGCAGGGAGGCGTCACCACGGACAAGATTTTCGCCCTGGTGGAGGAGCTTCGAAAAGATGTGACCATCCCCCTGGTGTTCATGACCTACGCCAACGTGGTGTTCTCCTATGGCACCGACCGCTTCCTGTCTCGGGCGGCGGAGGTTGGGGTGGACGGCATCATCCTCCCCGACGTGCCCTACGAGGAGAAGGAGGAGTTTGCCGCCCCCTGCCGCACCCACGGCCTGGACTTTATTTCACTTATCGCCCCCACCTCGGAGCACCGCATCGCTGCCATCGCCAGGGAGGCGGAGGGCTTCCTTTACCTGGTGTCCAGCCTGGGCGTCACCGGCACCCGGAGCAAAATCACCACCGACCTGGGCTCTATCGTTCAGGCGGTGCGGGAGAACACCCAGATCCCCTGCGCCATCGGCTTTGGCATCTCCACCCCGGAGCAGGCCGGACAGATGGCCCAGCTGGCCGACGGAGTAATCGTGGGCTCGGCCATTGTGAAGCTGCTGGCCCAGTACGGTGCCCAGGCGCCGGAGCACATCGGGGCCTATGTAAAATCCATGAAAGAGGCCATGAAAGAATAAGGCCATCCCGTTGCGCCTCGCCGGAGCAGGTGGTAAAATAAGGAGGACAGACCGGCAGATTGTGCCGCCTGATCTTAATCAAAGAAGGTTGATCGTATGGACCGTTTAAAGGATAAAGTAGTCATTTTGTCGGGTGGTAACTCCGGCATTGGCGCCTGCGCGGCCAAGCTGTTTGCCGCCGAGGGGGCCAAGGTGGTCATCTCTGCCCGCCGGGCCGAGCCGTTGGAGGCGGTGGCGGAAGAGATCCGCCAGGCCGGGGGAGAGGCTCTGGCCGTCCCCTGTGACATCTCCGACTCCGCCCAGTGCGCCGCCGTGGTGGCCAAGACGGTGGAGACCTTCGGCACGGTGGATGTGCTGGTGAACAACGCCGGAGTGCTGGACAGCGGTCTGGACGCCATTGAGAAGATCAGCGACGAGACCATCGACCGCCTGGTGAACACCAACACCAAGGGCACCCTGTACCTCACCCGGGAGGCCGCCAAGGTGTTTATGGCCAAGAAGAGCGGCACCATCGTCAACGTGGCCAGCGTGGCGGGCTACTGCGGCAACGGCGGCGCGGCCTATGTGGCCAGCAAGGCGGCCATCATCGGCCTGACCAAGAACATCGCCATGCGGGGCGCCTCCATCAACGTGCGCTGCAACGCGGTGTGCCCCGGTACCGTGGCCACCCCCATGACCGCCGGGCTCAACCCCGCCAACCTGGACCCCGACATGCTGGGCGCCATGTCCAAGCACGCCGACCTCACCCTGCCCGTGTGCCAGCCCCAGGATGTGGCCAACCTGCTGCTGTTTTTGGCCGGCGACGAGTCCAAGGCCATCACCGGCCAGGTGCTGGTCATCGACTACGGCGCGAACCTGTAATCCGGTCCCTTCTCCGCGGGCCTGTCACTTTGTTTGGCAGGCCCGCGGCTTTTTTGCTCCCCATCGGAGAAAGGAAATCTTTCCCTCGGTGTATTGACAGGCAGAATATTTGGGAGTATACTGTGCTCAATTGAATCAGGATCTTCAGGGCGGGGTGCGATTCCCCACCGGTGGTATAGCCCACGAGCCGCAAGGCATGACTCGGTGTGATTCCGGGGCCGACAGTACAGTCTGGATGAAAGAAGATCGTGTACGGTGAGAAAATCAAAGTCTCTGCGCACATGAAGTAGCTCTGGAATGTTTCATTCCGGAGTTTTCTTTTTTTGCGGCAGGGCGCCAATCCATTTTCCCCACGCCATGATGCCTTGAACGATTCCGTTCAAGGCATTTTTGTGTTTCAGGAGGCAGCGTATGAACGACGCCGACTATATGGGCCTGGCCCTGGAGCTGGCCAAGCGGGGGATGGGCTGGACCTCCCCCAACCCCATGGTGGGAGCTGTCCTGGTGAAGGACGGGGAGATCATCGGCCAGGGGTGGCACACCCGGTACGGAGAACTCCACGCGGAGCGGGAGGCGCTGAAAGCCTGCACCGCCTCGCCTGCCGGAGCGACCCTCTATGTGACCCTGGAGCCCTGCTGCCACCAGGGCCGCCAGCCACCCTGCACCCAGGCCATTCTGGACGCGGGCATCACCCGTGTGGTGGTGGGTTCCGACGACCCCAACCCGCTGGTGGCGGGCAAGGGGCTGGAACTTCTGCGGGCACACGGCATCCAGGTGGAGACCGGAGTATGCAAAGAGGCCTGCGACGCCCTCAACCAGGTGTTCTTCCACTTCATCACTACCCGCCGCCCCTACGTGGTGCTGAAATACGCCATGACCATGGACGGGAAGATCGCTACCCGCACCGGGGCGTCCCAGTGGATCACCGGGGAGGCGGCCCGGAAGCGGGTCCATGAGGACCGTCACCGCTATCGGGCCATCCTGGCCGGAGTGGGGACCGTGCTGGCTGATGACCCTCTGCTCACCTGCCGCATGGAGGGGGGCCGGAACCCCATCCGGGTCATCTGCGACACCCACCTGCGAACGCCGCTGGAGAATCAGATCGTCCGCACCGCCCATGAGGTGCCCACCATTCTGGCCACCGCCTGCACCGACGCAGAGCGCCGGGTCCCTTATGAGGCCGCCGGGTGCCGGGTGTGGGTACTGCCCCAGCGGGAGGGCCGGGTGGACCTTACCGCCCTCATGGACCGGCTGGGAGCGGAGAACATCGACAGCGTCCTGCTGGAGGGAGGCGGCACCCTGAACTGGTCCGCCCTGGAGCAGGGACTGGTCCAGAAGGTGCAGGCCTACATCGCCCCAAAACTGTTCGGCGGCGGGGCAGCCAAGTCCCCGGTGGAGGGGCTTGGAGTGGCCACCCCAGACCAGGCAGTGGGGCTGAAACACACCACCATCACCCCCTTGGGGGACGACTTTTTGCTGGAGAGCGAGGTAGAACACCATGTTTACCGGGATCGTTGAGGAATTGGGAAGCATCCGCTCCGTGCGCCGGGGGCAGCACTCGTCGGTGCTGTCCATCGGGGCAAGGGAGGTGCTGTCCGACCTGAAGGTGGGGGACAGCGTGGCGGTGAATGGGGTGTGCCTCACCGCCACCACGGTGGACAGCGGCGGCTTTACCGCCGACGTGATGCACGAGACCCTGAACCGCTCCTCCCTGGGCAGCCTGACCGCGGGCAGCCACGTGAACCTGGAGCGGGCCATGGCGGCAAACGGTCGCTTCGGCGGGCACATCGTCTCCGGCCACATCGACGGTACCGGCACCATCACCGCCCTGCGGCAGGACGACAACGCGGTGTGGTACACCATTTCCGCTTCCCCGGAGCTGCTGCGCTACATCGTGGAGAAGGGCTCCATCGCCATCGACGGCATCAGCCTCACGGTGGCGGCGGTAGGGGAGAGCTGGTTTTCCATCTCCGCCATCCCCCACACGGTGGCCGTCACCACGTTAGGGGAGAAGCGGCCCGGCGACACGGTGAACCTGGAAAACGACGTGATCGGAAAATACGTGGAGAAGCTGCTGCGGCCTCAGCCTCAACCGGCGGCCAAGAACTCCCTCACGCTGGAATTTTTAGCACAGAACGGATTTTAAGCACACACAAGGAGGATTTTTAGCCATGGAACATCCCTATTGTACCGTGGAGGAGGCCCTGGAGGAGCTGCGGGCGGGCCATCTCATCATCACCATCGACGACCCCGACCGGGAGAACGAGGGGGACCTCATCTGCGCGGCCCAGTTTGCCACCACGGAGAATGTGAATTTTATGGCCGTCCACGCCAAGGGGCTCATCTGCACCCCCATGAACGAGGAGGTGGCCGCCCGGCTGGGGCTGGAGCAGATGGTGAAGGTGAACACCGACAACCACTGCACCGCCTTCACCGTCTCCATTGACCATGTAGACACTACCACCGGCATCTCCGCCCAGGAGCGGGGCTACACCTGCCGCAAGTGCGTGGACCCGGCGACCCGGCCCGAGGATCTGCGCCGTCCCGGCCACGTCTTTCCTCTGGTGGCCCGGCGGGGCGGCGTGCTCACCCGCAACGGCCACACCGAGGCCACGGTGGACCTGTGCCGTCTGGCGGGGCTGACCCCCTGCGGCCTGTGCTGTGAGATCATGCGCTCCGACGGCACCATGATGCGCACCACCGAGCTGCTGGAGAAGGCCCAGGAGTGGGGACTGAAGGTCATCACCATCAAAGCCCTCCAGGACTACTGCCGCCTCCATGACAAGCACGTGGTGCGGGAAGCCTGTGCCAAGCTGCCCACCCGCTACGGGGAGTTCCAGATCTACGGCTATGTCAACGACCTGACCGGGGAGCACCATGTGGCCCTGGTGAAGGGGGAGATCGGCGACGGCAAGGACATCCTGTGCCGGGTCCACTCCGAGTGCCTCACCGGGGACGTGTTTGGCTCCCGCCGGTGTGACTGCGGCCAGCAGCTGGCTGCCGCCATGCGGCAGATCGAGGCGGAGGGCCGGGGCGTGCTGCTCTACATGCGCCAGGAGGGCCGGGGCATCGGCCTCATCAACAAGCTGAAGGCCTACGAGCTCCAGGAGCAGGGCTTTGACACGGTGGACGCCAACGTGAAGCTGGGCTTTGCTCCCGACCTGCGGGAGTACTGGACGGGCGCCCAGATCCTGCGGGACCTGGGCGTGCGGACCATGCGCCTGCTCACCAACAACCCGGACAAGGTCTATCAGCTCTCCGACTTCGGCCTGGAGATCACCCAGCGGGTGCCCATCCAGGTGGAGGCCAACAAGGACGACATCTTCTATCTGCGCACCAAGCAGCGCCGCATGGGCCATCTGGTCAACTATTGATCAAACTGTAATTTACATAAAATAGGAGGAATTCACTATGAAAATCTTTGAAGGCAATCTGGTATCCCAGGACATCAAGGTGGGCATCGTGTGCGCCCGGTTCAACGAGTTCATCGTCTCCAAGCTGCTCAGCGGCTGTGAGGACGGCCTGCTGCGCCACGGTGTGAAGCCCGACGACATCAGCGTGGCCTGGGTGCCCGGCGCCTTTGAGATCCCCCTCATCACCTCCAAGATGGCCAAGAGCGGCAAGTACGACGCGGTCATCGCCCTGGGCGCCGTCATCCGGGGCAGCACCAGCCACTACGACTATGTGTGCAATGAGGTGTCCAAGGGCATCGCCGCCGTGGCCCTGGAGAGCGACATCCCCGTCATGTTCGGGGTCCTCACCACCGACACCATCGAGCAGGCCATTGAGCGCGCCGGCACCAAGGCGGGCAACAAGGGCTCCGAGTGCGCCCAGGGGGCCATCGAGATGGTCAACCTGATCCGCGCCCTGGACGCCTGAGTATGGTCCGCCTCCTCTTTGACTACGACGGCACCCTCCACGACAGCCTGGCCATCTATGCCCCCGCCGTGCAGGAGGCCTACGACACTCTGGTGACCAAGGGAGTGGCGCAGCCCAAAACCTGGGAGCGGGAGACCATCCGGCAGTGGATCGGCCTGTCCCCCCAGGCTATGTGGGACCAGTTCCAGCCCAACCTGTCCCAGACGGAAAAGCAGGCGGGCAGCGCCCAGATCGGCCGGCGGATGCAGGAGCTGGTGGAGGAGGGGAGAGCTCGGCTCTATCCCGGGGTGCCCCAGGTGCTGGACACTCTGAAAGCCCGGGGCGTGGGGATGCTGCTGCTGAGCAACTGCCCCGTCTCCTACCTCCAGGCCCACACCGCCTGCTTCGGCCTGGAGCGCTGGTTTGATGGGCTCTATTGCGGCGAGGAATTTTCTTACCGGCCCAAGTATGAGATCCTGCCCATCCTGCAAAAGCGCTGGCCGGGGGATTTTTTGGTCCTGGGCGACCGGGACCAGGATATGGAGATGGCCCGGCGTTGCGGAGTGCCCGCCATCGGCTGCACCTACGGCTATGGACGCCCGGAGGAGCTCTCCGGGGCAGATTTTCTGGCCCACAGCCCCCAAGACCTTTTGGACTGCGTGAAGCTGTTTTTGCAGCGCCATCCCATAATGAAATGAATCGCACAAAGCCGCCTGGACAGCTGTCCAGGCGGCTTTGTATTTTCCCCTACCTTATTTATAATAGGTCAAGCGGACGGCAGACTCCCTGTTGGAGACTGCCCGCCCACACCTCCAGGCCAGCGTCCGTCAAAACCCGGGCAAACCGCTCCGCTTGGAGCCAGTCTTTCGGAGACTCCACCTGGTTCAGAAACACCCGGCGGGCCAGTCCCTCTTGAAGGATCACCCGGGCGGCCAGCTCCGGGCTGGCGGGCTCTTCCGGGCTGGCTCCCGTGAGGGCGCAGAACCCCTCCGGGCGGTGGACCGTCTGTCGGATGGGCGCGCCGAACCCGGAGGCCCCTGCCACCAGGATAGTCTGCCCGCTCTCCGGAGGGATCACCGGCTCATAGGCGGCGTGGGCTTTCAGGGGGAGGCGCTTGGAGCCGTCCGCCTCCACCAGCACCCAGGAGGCCAACGCCCGGAGCTGAGAGAAGGGCAGGGCGGGGGCGGTGAGCTTGCCCCTCTCATCCGGCTGACCCAGACATACCACCCGGAACTGCTCCAGGGCGGCCTCCACCTGGCCTGCATCATCCCCGGGCAGCAGGGAATACTCGGAAAAGGGGAACATATGGGTGGTGGTACACAAAATCACCGGCCCAGGCAGCTCCCGGGCCAGGACGGACAGCAGGGTAGTTTTGCCCCCGCTGCCGATGACCGAGACCACCCCTGGGGTCAGGGAAAATGCCCGAGCCAATTCCATACGCTGTCTCCTTTCCGCCCAGAGGCCCTTTTATTGACGGGTCCCTGGGACATATTATATAATGAAGTGTTCTTTATCAAATAGCTCTGCGACCTTATTATAAGGGGCAGAGAGGAAAAGTACAAGGCAGGAGGAGAAGAAGAATGACGATCGACGCAAGAGGAAAGGCCTGTCCCCAGCCCGTGGTGCTCTCGCTCCACGCTCTGGCGGATTTGAAGGAGGGCGAGGTGCTGGAGGTCTGGGTGGACAACGAGGCGGCAGTGGAGAACTTAAAGCGCATGGCCGCCCAGAAGGGCCGCAGCGCCTCGGTCCAGCAGGAGTCCGACTTCTGGCGGGTGTTCATTGGGGAGGGCGCTCAGGACACCGTCCAGAGCGCCCCGCAGCCCAGCTGCGGCTGCACCGTCATGGGCGCCGACGCCGTGGTGGCGGTGGGCACCGACGTGATGGGCCGGGGGAGCGACGAGTTAGGCCGCGCCCTGCTCAAGAGCTTTCTCTACGCTCTGGCCCAGCTGGAGACCCCGCCCCGCACCCTGCTGTTCTTCAACGGCGGCGCCAAACTGACGGTGGAGGGGAGTCAGTCTCTGGAGGACCTGCGGGAGCTGGAGAGCCGGGGCACGGAGATTCTCACCTGCGGTACCTGCCTGGACTACTACGGTCTGAAGGAGAAGCTGGCAGTGGGCAGCATCACCAACATGTACCGCATCGCCGAGATCCTCACCCAGGCCGACCGGCTGGTGAACCTGTGATTTACCTCAACAACGCCGCCACCACTCTGCAAAAGCCCCCCTGTGTGGCCCGGGCGGTGGTGGAGGCCATGGAGGGCCAGGGCAGCTGCGGCCGGGGAGGCCACACCAGCGAGCTGTCCGCCGCCCGCACCGTGTTCCATACCCGTCAGGCGCTGGCAAGGCTTTTTGCTTTCCCCCATCCGGAGCGCGTGGTGTTCACCGCCAACGCCACCCAGGCCCTGAACACCGCCCTGTGGGGGCTGCTGAACCCAGGCGACCACGTCATCGCCACCGACTGGGACCACAACTCCGTGCTGCGGCCCCTGCACGCCCTTGCCCGGGAAAGAGGGGTAAAGGTAGATTACCTGTCGGCGGACCGGCAGGGGCGGCTGGAGTATGACCGACTGGAGGGGCTCCTGCTCCCCAGCACAAAACTGCTGGTGGGCACCCACGCCTCCAACCTGACGGGCAATCTGCTGGACGTGGAGCGCATGGCCGCCTTTGCCAAACAGCACGGCCTTATTTTCCTGCTGGACGCTGCCCAGACGGCGGGGAGCACCCCCATCTCCATGGAGACGATGGGGGTCCACCTGCTGGCCTTCACCGGCCACAAGGGGCTGATGGGGCCCCAGGGCACCGGCGGGCTGTGCGTGGCTCCCGGAGTGGAGCTGCGGCCCCTCCTCTCCGGCGGCACCGGGGTGCGCTCCTTTGAGGAGGACCAGCCCGCCGAGTATCCCGAGCACTTGGAGGCGGGCACCCTCAACGGCCACGGTCTGGCGGGGCTGGGGGCGGCGGTGGACTTCATCCTGGAGACCGGGGTGGAGGCCATCCACGCCCATGAGCTTGCCCTGACGGAGCGCTTTGTCCGGGGTCTGCGGGACATTCCCGGCGTGACCCTCTACGGCCACTTCTCCGGCGACCGCGCCCCGGTGGTGGCCCTCAACCTGGAGGGCTGGGACCCGGCCTCCGCCGCCGACGAGCTGTCGATGCAGTACGACATCGCTGTGCGGCCCGGCATCCACTGCGCCCCCCGGATACACCGGGCGCTGGGTACTCAGGACACAGGCTGCCTGCGGTTCTCCTTTGGCTGGTACACCACGGACGAGGACATCGACGCGGCCCTGTCCGCTTTAAAGGAGATGGCACAATGAGAGCCAAGAGACCCACCCTGGTCATCACCTTTCCCACCACCACCGCCGCTCTGGGGTGGGAGAAGGAGTGCATAGAAAAAGGGGTTCCCGGGCGGCTCATCCCCGTGCCGGTGACTATTACCGCCGACTGCGGACTGGCCTGGGCCATGCCCCCGCAAGAGCGGGGGCGGCTGGCGGAGCTGGAGGGACTGGAGGGACTGGCGTACTCCGCCCTCATGGAAATGGACTTGTAACGGACAAAGGAGAGAACGACATGCTGGTTGTCATTCGCGGCGCAGGGGACATTGCCTCGGGCATTGCCCTGCGCCTGTATCGCGCTGGGATTCGCCTGGTGCTCACCGACCTGCCCAACCCCACAGCGGTGCGCCGCACCGTCTGCTTCTCCGAGGCCATCCGCCTGGGAGAGGTGCAGGTGGAGGACGTCCCCGGCCGCCTGGCCCACAGCCCGGAAGAGGCTCTGGAGCTGACGAAACAGGGGATCGTCCCCGTGCTGGCCGACCCGGAAGGGGCGTGCATTGAGGCCCTGAAGCCGGACGGGGTGGTGGACGCCATTTTGGCCAAGAAAAATCTGGGCACCCACAAGAACATGGCCCCGGCGGTCATCGCCGTGGGGCCGGGCTTTACCGCCGGGGTGGACTGCCACGCGGCGGTGGAGACCAAGCGGGGCCACACCCTGGGCCGGGTGCTGTACACCGGCTCGCCCATCCCCAACACCGGCGTGCCGGGGAACATCGGAGGCTACACGATCGAGCGTGTGCTTCGCGCCCCCGCCGGCGGGATGTTTAAACCCTGCCTGGAGATCGGGGCCATGGTGAAAGCGGGGGAGGTGGCCGCCCTGGTGGACGACAAGCCCATGGTGTGCACCATTGACGGCTGCCTCCGTGGACTGCTCCAGGAAGGCATTGATGTGTTCGAGGGCATGAAGTGTGGGGACATCGACCCCCGGTGCCAGCCCGACCACTGCCGCACCGCCTCAGACAAGGCCCTGGCGGTGGGCGGCGGCGTGCTGGAGGCTCTGCTCCACCTGACAAAAGCACTGGAGGATTGACCATGGACGAAATCAAACTGACCAAGCTGGCCGAGTGCGCCGGGTGCGGCGCGAAGGTGGGGGCGGGGGAGCTGAGTAAGCTGCTGGAGGGCCTGAAGGTCCGCCAAGACCTCAACCTGCTGGTGGGTTACGACCGCAGCGACGACGCGTCGGTATACAAGCTTTCCGATGAACTGGCCCTGGTCCAGACCGTGGACTTCTTCCCGCCCATCGCCGACGACCCCTACACCTTCGGGGCCATCGCCGCGGCCAACGCCCTGTCCGACGTGTACGCCATGGGCGGAGAGCCCAAGCTGGCTCTCAACGTGATGGCGGTGCCCGAGGATATGCCCAAGGAGGCGGTCCACGCCATCCTCCGGGGCGGCTACGAGAAGGCCTACGAGGCGGGAGCCATCATCACCGGCGGCCACAGCATCTACGACAAGGAGCCCAAGTACGGCATGGCGGTCACCGGCTTTGTCCATCCGGACAAATTGCTCACCAACTCCGGGGCACAGCCTGGAGATGTGCTCCTCTACACCAAGCCCGTGGGCATCGGGGTGCTCACCGCCGGCATCAAGGGCGGCTTGTGTGATGAGGAGACGAGAAAATTTGCCGAGGGGCTGATGATGACCCTGAACAAGTACGCCCGGGACATGATGGTAAACTACCGGGTCCACGCCTGCACCGACGTCACCGGCTTCGGTATGCTGGGCCACCTGCTGGAGATGGCCCAGGGCAGCGGGGCGGAGGTCCATCTGGACCTGTCCGGCATCACCTTTATCCCCCAGGCTCTGGAGCTCTCCCGGCTGGGGGTGCTGCCCGCCGGGGTGTACCGCAACCGCCACTTTGCCCAACACTGGGTGGAGGCGGGGGAGACCGAGCTGGCCGTCCAGGACCTGCTCTACGACCCCCAGACCTCCGGCGGCCTGATGATGGCGGTCCACCCGGAGGACGCCCCTGCTCTGCTGGAGGCGCTGCGGCAGGACAACCGGGTGCCGGCGCCCCAACTGGTGGGCCGGGTAGAGCCCTATCAGAGCGGCAAGCGGATCTACTTGCATTAGGAGGAATTTATGACCGATTACGCGTTATTTTCGGCTTTAGCACACTGTGTGGGCCAGGGCGGCACGCCGGTGCTTTGCACCATCGTGGACAGCGCGGGCTCCGCCCCCCGGGGAGCCGGAGCCCGAATGGCGCTGCTGCCCGACGGCACTTGGCTTGGCACCGTGGGGGGCGGTGCGGTGGAGAACCTGGTCCAGCAGCGGGCCGCTGCTGTGATCGGCGGCACCGTGCCCGGCGGCCTGGAGCACTACTCCCTGGGTGGCGAGGCCAGCGCTACCGGCATGGTGTGCGGCGGGGCGGTGACCGTGTGCATCCAGTGTTTGGGGAAAACACAGCTGCCCGCCCTGGAGCGTCTCACCCAATTTCTGCAAAGCGGAACCCCTTGTGTACTTGTGATTTCCAATATAGAGCAAGTGCCTGACCTTGCTGTCTATGGAGAGGAAGGACTGCCGGAAGCGCTGGCCAAGCGTCCTCAGACTGCGCCTCTGCTGGAGGACGGAGTGTACACGGAACCCATGGGCCGGGACGGAGTGTTGTATCTTTTCGGCGGCGGCCATGTGGGACAGGCCCTGGCCCCCATGCTCTCCCAGGTGGGCTTCCGGGTGGTGGTCTTTGACAGCCGGGAGGAGATCGCCCGGCCCCAGAACTTCCCCGGGGCGGAACGGGTGGTGCTGGGCTCCTTCGAGCACATCGGGGAGCAGGTACAGCTCACCCCACGGGACTATGCGGTCATCATGTCCCCCGGCCATCGCCACGACCTGGAGGTGCTGTGCCAAGTGCTGGAGCAGCGCCCCTGTTATGTGGGCTGCATGGGCAGCCGGAAGAAGAAGGCCTTCCTGTGGGGGGAGCTGGAGCGCCGGGGCTTTTCCCGGGAGCAGATGGAGGCCATCCATCTGCCCATCGGCCTGGACATCGGCGGGGAGACCCCAGCGGAGATCGCCGTGAGCGTCACCGCCCAGCTCATCCAGGTGCGCGCCGGGCGTCTGGGCCGCTCCGGCGGAGGGAGCTGTCCGGCATAAACAGGTTGAAATTACCGTAAAAACCTGGGAAATGCCCAATTTTTGTTCGTTTTCTTCCCATAAGTGCTATGCTACAATAAGCCGGTGATCGGCGTATATAGGAAGTACCTCGATCCATTAAAATCCCCTGGAAGGAGGAGATCAACATGGGCGAGGTACGCGCGCGGCTGGGCTGCGCGGCACTGACTCTCACCCTGCTGCTGAACCTGTTTCCCGCTCCCGTGCGGGCAGGCAGCACCCAATCCTGTCCCCAAGGCGCTCCGTGTTCCCACGAGGCGGCCATCGGGACCACACACTATGACACCCTGGAGGAGGCCGTCGCCGCGGCGGCGGACGGCCAGACCATCACCCTACAGACCAATGTGGAGTTGGAGGCCCAGGTGGATCTGCCCGATGGCGTGACCCTGGATGGCCGGGGGCGGAAAATTTCTGCCGCCTCGGATGCCTGGAGCAGCGCCAACCAAAGCAAGTACATGCTGGTGGCCGGAGACCGGGTGACCATTCAGGACGTGACTCTGGACGGGGCTGGGGTGGCCTCCGGCTGCCTGCAATTTTACAAGGCCCAGGGTGGCATCCTCCAGGGCCTGGTCACCCTGAAAAACGCCAAAGGCCTGGGCCTCGCTATCAACGCCTCCCAGGTGACCGCCGAGGGGGTACTCACCCTGAAGGGCAACGGCTGGGGGGACATCATCAACGTGGGCTGGGGCAGCCAGCTCTCCGGCATGGACCGCTGCTCCTTTGACGCCTCTTCCGCCGCCCTGGAGGGAGTGGCCGCCGTCTACACCGACCACTCCGACGTACGCAACGCCGGGGGCGATGCGGGCAAGTTCTCCATCCGGCTGCCCGTCTCCTTTGCCCGGGCCACGGAATCGGAGCTGGCCGCCCTGGGCAAGGCCATCCTCTACGCCCCGGCGGCGGCAGAGGTAGACGGCACCGGCTATCTGTCCCTGGCAGGGGCATTTCAGGCCGCCCGGGATGGGGATATCATCACCCTGCGCTCCAGCTCTGCCGGAAACCGGACCATCTCGTTGTCCGACGGACGGAAGCTGACCCTGGACCTTAACGGCTTTGACGTGGGCTTTGCCCAGGGGCAGACCCTGCTCATTTCCCATGGCGGTCTGACCCTCACCGGCCGGGGCAAGCTCTACGAGGAGCAGCCCAAGACCGCCCCAGTCACCCTGCTGGGCTCCCAGGAACCCGGCGCGGAAAACTATACCACCCTCACTCTGGGCAAAAATGTGACCCTGGAGGGCTGGTCCGGCCTGTGGATCGGTCCCGGGGAGGAGGGCCAACAGACCTTCGGCCTATCCGCTGTCATTCATGGCACGGTGGTCAGCTCCGCCCAGGAGGGCGGCCACGCCGTTCATCTCAGCGAGACCATCACCGACGCAAGCGGCAATGTGCCCCAGCTCCGTCTGGATGGTGCCAGCCTCACCGCGCCAGGAGGGACCGGCCTGTACCTGGGGGGCTACGCCCACACCACGGTGAACGGCTCCAGCATCTATGCCCAGGACGGCGGCACCGGCATTCTGCTCTCCGCCGGAGCGCTGTCCATCTACGGGGACACCACAGTCAGTGGGAGCTGGGCGCTGCTGGACCGAAGCGGCAGACCGGAGGCCGCCGCAAACGCCAGTCTGGACATCTCCGGCGGCCGCTTTTACGGCCTTATCCACAGCGACAACCAGACCGGCTTCCTCTCCGGCGGCCTCTTCAGCGCCGACCCCACTCCCTATCTGGCCGACGGCTTTGCCGCCGAGGACAGCGGGGACCCCGTATACCACTACAAGGTGACGGCGGCAGGGGAAAACCCCGCCCAGGTAGTCTCTGGTGAGACAGAGGTGTCCGTGTCCGATGCCGTCAGCGGCGGGGCGGAACAGGCTCTGGCCCAGCAGGTGGCCCAAGCTCTGACCGACACCCAGCAGGGCGGCGGGGAGCAGCCCGACATTGGCGAGGCCCTTCGGGCCGCCGCCAGCACAGTGGCCAACCGGAACCCGGTCACCCAGGAGCAGGGCAAGCAGGCCCTGGACTCCGCCGGTATCCCCAGCGGAAACGCAACCATCGTGGTGCGGCCCTATCTGGACATCGCGGTGGCGGACGTATCCATTCAGGACGGGGCGCAGACCGTGGTCCTGGATATCACCCCCAAATACATCACTCTGGCTGCCGCTGACCCGGAGGACATTCGGCTGGAGGACGGGAGCAAAAACGCCGTGGCCATGGGACAGCCCCAGGCGCTGACCATCACCAAGCCGGTGACCGTCACCCTTCCCCTGACCGACGGCTTCGCGGAGGACGGCCGCCTGTACGTCAAGCACGAAAAGGACAGCGGGGCGGTCTACTACTACCGGGGCTCCGTGGCTGACAACGTCCTCACCTTCACCAATCCCAACGGCTTCAGCCGCTTTTCCTACTCCACCGCCTCCCAGGTGGTGGCTGACATCGGCGGCCAGGGCTATCTCTCTCTGGCGGAGGCCGTGACGGCGGTGGAACCGGGCGGCACCATTGAGGTGCTGGCTCCCGGCCTGAGCGCCCAGGTCTCCCGGGAGATCCGTTTCACCCTCACCGGAACTGGGGCGGACTCGGCCCTTTTGACCGCCGGCCTCGGCTACGAGAAGCGGCAGACCGGAAACACTTATCTCTTTACCTATATAGGCGAAAGCTCCGGCGGCGCTGACTCCGGCAGCGACTATGCCATCACCGTGGGTGAGTCCAGCGGCGGCGCTGTGGCCGTGGATTCTGACCGGGCCAAGCCGGGGGACACCGTGACCATCACCGTCACCCCCCACGAGGGCTATGAGCTGGACAAGCTCACAGTGACCGGCCAGGATGGAGGCAGTGTGCCGCTCACGAATCTGGGCGGCGGCAAGTACACCTTCTCCATGCCCGGCTACGCCGTCACGGTGCAGGCAATTTTTGTCCCCGTGGAGCCGCTGCCCTTTGCCGACGTGGCTCCGGGAGCCTGGTACTATGCGGGTGTGAAGTTTGCCTACGACCGTGGGCTGATGGTGGGCACCGGACCCCAACGCTTCGGCGTGGATGACCCTGCCACCCGGGCCATGATCTGGACGATCCTGGCCGCCTGGGATGGGGCGGACACCACCGGGGGCGACCCCTGGTACGCTCCCGCCCGGCAGTGGGCCATGGCCAACGGCATCTCCGACGGCACCGATCCCAACGGCTCCATCACCCGGGAACAGCTGGCCACCATGCTGTGGCGGGCTGCCGGCAGCCCCAGCGCCGCCCAGGACCTGAGCGGCTTTGTGGACGAGGACCGGGTCAGCCCCTGGGCGCAGGCCGCCATGGCCTGGGCCGTGGAGCAGGGCATCCTCTCCGGCATGGGCGGCGGTCTGCTGGCTCCCCAGGGCACTGCTACACGGGCACAGGTGGCGGTGATGCTCATGCAGTTTGACAAGAATAAAGAATCGTAACCCATCTGCACATGACAGGGGGCGCTCCCATGGGAGCGCCCCCTGTTTTTGTCTTGTTTTGCCGTCTGGGACTGCCGCTGTGCATTACCCCTTGGCCATGCCGGTGGTCCGGGCCTGGGGAGTGGGGCGATCGAAAGCGGGGTTGGTGAGGTAGACGTTCTTGGCGTCCATCTTCTCCTTACACAGCCGCAGGCACTCGCCGAAGCGCTGGAAGTGGACGATCTCCCGCTCCCGCAGGAAGCGGATGACGTTGTTCACGTCGGGGTCGTCGCTGAGCCGCAGGATATTGTCGTAGGTGAGGCGGGCCTTCTGTTCTGGTGCGATAGCGTAAGGACAACGTGTTCTTTAAGCTGCCGCCTGCTCCTGATCCGTGCGATTTATACACGTTCTTCTTTCTGCTGGTCGGCAGGCGTACGGGTCCCTTCTGGAGCCCGGATGAGGATACATCCGGGCTCCAGAAGGGACAGTTCTGCCTGCGTTCCGATTCCGGCCGCCTGCAGCAGATAGGAGGGGATGGTCAGCACCCCCGGCTGGAGCTGCTCCAGATGGCAGCAGAGAAAACAGATTGCCCGCAGTCGCAGAGAGAGGGACAGATCGGAAATATGGTCCAGCCAGCGCTGAAAATGCTCCTCGTCGCACAGGCACAGTCCAGGCATATGGGAGGACGGCGCAGGCATCCAGGTAATGCAATGCTCCAACGTGTCCCTCAGGTCCTGGGACAGGGGCGGGAGCTTTGCCTTGGCCTGCCTGCCCCGCACTCGGAATGTTAAACTGATCGGTTTCATAATGGATATTCTTCCTTGTATGATTTAGACCCATGGAAAGACGGACAGCCAGGCGGCGGAGCAGTCGTCCTCCAGAATATGAGACAGCTCCGGCAGCGCTTGGGGCTGCCCCTGTTCTGCCCGCAGGATGAGCTCGCCCAGGCGCTCCGGATGATTCAGCAGTGCGGGCTGATGGGCAATCAGCTCCGCAACCCCCTTGCCGGCCAGAAAAAGCCGGTGGCCTCCGGGCTCCATAACGCGGTAAAACCGAAGGCTTCCAAACAGGAAGCTGTTTCCGGTCCGGGCGGTGGAGCCAGGCACCGGGCAGGGCTGGGGCGGGGAAATCACTGTCCACTGGGGTGTGGTCTCCAGCTTTCCCAGCAGAGTGCCGTCTCCCAGGTGGAAGGCACAGAAGTGCCCCTGCTGGTCCATAGCGGCGGCTAGCAAGGTGCAGTCAGACTGGACGGGAACCTGACTCATGATCTGGGCCATCTCCTGCTGGAGCACCTCCGGTTCCTCCAGCAGACAGCGGCTAAATCGAAAGGTGAGAAAGCCTGCCGCCGCCTGAGCGGTGAGTTCCGCCGCTGCTTTCCCACGGGGACCGCTGCCGCTGCATAAAACGACGGCTCTGTGCTCCCCGCAGTTGCATTCCTGGACCGCATCCATCCGGTGCTCCGGCAGAAAACTCCGGTACCGTCCGGGATAGGAAAAGGTTCCGCTCAAAATCATGGCTGTCGCTCCTTTCATTTGCGTCACCGAGATGGAGAAGAGCTGGCGGACACAGTATACTGCGCGCCCACAATATCAAAAGCAGCGTGCCCATTGAACCCGTAGCGGTCACACG
>CALWYB010000013.1 GCA_944385665.1 uncultured Oscillospiraceae bacterium | reverse complement strand
CCACAGCACCTCCAGCACCTCCAGCTCCGACGACGAGATTTTTGCCGCCAATTCTTTCATCCTTCTGACCTCCCACACACTACACACACAGGGTACAGTTGTAACCTATTTACAGGTTA
This sequence comes from uncultured Oscillospiraceae bacterium, assembly GCA_944385665.1. GTDB lineage: Bacteria > Bacillota > Clostridia > Oscillospirales > Oscillospiraceae > Lawsonibacter. The sequence continues at coordinate 53,272 of CALWYB010000013.1, read as the reverse complement.
CGGCTGTACCCTCCCCTTTGTCAACCCCCAGTTTTTCTATTTTACAAAAAAACAGCCCGCCGGCAGGTCCCGGCGGGCTAAAACAGGAATTTTTTAATTCATGGGGTTGCCGGTGCCGGGACCCTTGGGGTCTTTTCTCTTCCAAAGAGGCAGACCCTTTTTCTTCCGGACCAGAACCACCGCGGCCACGGCGGCGATGACCGCCACCACCAGAACCGGCACCAGATTGTAGGCCAGCCACACCAGCAGCCCCTGGCTGCCGTTCACCAGGCCCCGGAAGCTGGACTGAACACCGGCCGCTATGCGTGTGCCTAGGCTGTCCCGCTCCCCGGGTGTGGCGGTAATGGTCCCCACCTCGTCCAGAGTGAGCTCAATGGTGGAGTAGCTGATGAGACTGTCGTATTCGTTGAGCGAGGTGGTAAGGCACTCAATCTCATACTCCACCTCGCTGAGGGCGTCCTCCAGGGCCACGATGGTCTCCATACTGTCCGCTTTCTCCAGCAGGGAGAGAAGCCGCTCCTGTTTGGTGCGCTGGGCCTTCAGACGAGCTTCCGTATCGTAGTACTGCTGGCTCACGTTTTCACTGTTCTCGCTCTGGCTGGTCACGTAGCCCAGCTCTCCGGTGCGGCCCAGGAAGGCGTCAAACTGCTCCTGGGGCAGACGGATGGTGTAGTTCCCGTACCGGTTGGCGTTCTGGTTGCGCAGGCTGCCCCCCTCCACGCTGGCACTCTGGAAATAGCCGCCGCACTCCTGGACCATTGTTTCCAGCGCCGTCACCGCCTGATCAAAGGCCTCGGTCTGAATCTGGAGCCAGGCCCGGCGGATAAGCTTGGCGTCCTGGTAGACCGAGGCGCCGCTCTGGCCCTCCGACTCCCCCGGGGCCTCCTGGGTGCTTCCATTAGACCAGCCGTTCTCCGTGTCGGTAAGGGCCTCTGAGCCTCCCGCGCTGGACGAGGGGCTCTCCGCAGAGGTAGCTCCGCTGTTTCCGCTGCCGCAGGCGCAAAGGCCCGCCAGCAGCATCAAAGTCATAAGCAGGGCAAGCAGTCGTTTCATTGAAATCCCTCCTGTTCTGGTTTGGTCTCTCTACCCATCAAGACGGATTTTCCCGCGGGAGGTTCGGGGCTGGGAAGAAAAATTTTTCCGGGAACCTCCTGTTCTTTTTTTACATAGCATGGGAAAAACAGGAGGTAATCCCTATGCCCATCATCTATCTCTCCCCCTCCACCCAGGAGAACAACTACTATGTCAACGGGGGCACCGAGGAGCAGTACATGAATCTGCTGGCCGACAAAATGGTGCCCTATCTCAACGCCTCCGGCATCCGTTACACCCGCAACACCCCGGAGATGACCGCCGTCTCCTCCATCGCCGCCTCCAACGCGGGCAACTACGACCTGCACCTGGCCCTCCACTCCAACGCCGCCCCGGAGGGCAAGTACGGTTCCGTCCGGGGCATCATCGTCTTCTACTACCCCGGCAGCGTGAAGGGCCAGCGGGCGGCCACCATCGTGGCCAACAACCTCAAGAGCATCTATCCCCTGCCCAACCTGGTGCGCACCGAGGCCACCACCTCCATCGGCGAGGTACGCCGGGTGCGGGCTCCGTCGGTCTTTCTGGAGCTGGGCTACCACGACAACCGGGAGGACGCGGCCTGGATCAAGCAGAACCTGGACGCCGTGGCCCGGAACCTGGTCATGTCCCTGTGCGACTACTTCGACATCCCCTTCCTGGAGCCCACCGCCAGCCGCTCCGGCCGGGTGGATGTGGACTGGGGGGTGCTGAACATCCGCTCCCGCCCCGACCTGGAGGCTCCCATCCTGGCCCAGGCCCCCGACGGCGCACCCCTCACCATTCTCAATGATGCGGGGGGCTGGTATCTGGTGAACTACGCAGGCACCATCGGCTATGCCAAGGACGACTTTGTCACCCTGAAATAAGGAGGGATTTTTTGTGGAGATCCATGTGGTACGCCCGGGAGACACCCTCTATTCCATTGCCCAGCGCTACGGCGTGTCCATGGCCCGGCTGCTGGAGGACAACGATCCCCCTGACCCCGCCCGGCTGGTGGTGGGCCAGACCCTGGTGGTGCGCCACCCGGAGCAGACCCACCGGGTCCAGCCGGGAGATACCCTCTCCGCCATCGCCCAGACCCACGGCCTCACGGTGCGCCAGCTGTGGCAGCGCAATCCCGGTCTGGGCGGCCGGGCGCTCATCTACCCCGGCCAGGAGCTGGTCCTCTCCTATTGCCAGCGGCCCCTTGGCAAACTGGCGGCGGGGGGCTACGCCCGGCCCGACGTGGACCAGGACCTGCTTCGGAGCATCCTCCCCAACCTCTCCGACCTGACCCCCTTCACCTACGGCTTGACCGGCCAGGGAGAGCTGCTCCCCCTCAATGACGCTCCCCTTCTGGCTGCCGCCCGGGCCGCCGGGGTGCGCCCCTGGCTCCACCTGTCCACCCTCACCGCCGACGGCACCTTCTCCGGTCCCCTGGCCCACGCGCTTCTGAGCGACAGCCCGGCGCAGAACCGTCTCATTGCCGCTCTGGTCCAGGAAGTGGGGCGCCGCGGCTACCAGGGGGTGGACGTGGACTTTGAGTTCATCCTCCCGGAGGACGCCCCCCGCTACCCGGAGTTTATCGGGAATCTGCGAGAGAGTCTGGCTCCCTTAGGCGTCCCGGTAATGGTGGCCCTGGTGCCCAAGACCAGCGCGGACCAGAAGGGGGACTTCTATCAGGGCCATGACTACCGTCTTCTGGGCGCGGCGGCGGACTATGCGTTTTTGATGACCTATGAGTGGGGCTATACCTATGGACCTCCCATGGCGGTGGCCCCTCTGGATCAGGTCACCCGGGTGGTGGACTACGCCCTCACCGAGATCCCAAAGGAAAAGATCTGGCTGGGGCTGCCCAACTACGGCTACGACTGGAAGGTGCCCTATCAGCCGGGTACCATGGCCCGCTCCCTCTCCAACCAGCAGGCCATCGCCCTGGCCCAGCGCCACTACGCCGCCATCCGCTTTGACGATGCCGCTCAGTCCCCCTGGTTCCGGTATGTGGACGGCGAGGGCCAGGAGCACGAGGTGTGGTTTGAGGACGCCCGGAGCGTCCGGGCCAAGCTGGCGCTGGCCCACAGCCGGGGACTCCACGGGGTCAATTACTGGAACCTGATGCGCCCCTTCCCGCAAAATTGGACGCTGCTGACCACCCTGTATGAGATCGGGGATTAGGGCTGGATTTTTCCGGGGAAAAGGAGTAAAATGGCGAAGTAAAAATTTCCCCACAAAGGAGACCTGAACATTATGTCCGTGGAAGTTGGAATCAAGGGCCGCGCTGAGAGCGTGGTCACCGAGAAGAATACCGCCCAGGCCGCCTGCTCCGGCGCCCTGCCTGTATTCGGCACCCCCTTTATGACCGCCCTGATGGAGCAGGCCGCATGGATCTCCATCGCCCCCTACCTGGCTCCCGGTGAGAGCACCGTGGGCACCAAGCTGGACGTGAGCCACGACTCCGCCTCCCCCGTGGGCATCAAGGTGTGGGCCGAAAGCGAGGTCACGGAGGTAGACGGCAAGCGCATCGAGCTGAAGGTAGCCGCCTACGACGAGAAGGGCATGATCGGTCACGGCACCCACCAGCGCTTCATCGTCATCGACGAGCGCTTCCTGGCCAAGGCCGCCAAGAAGCTGGAGGGCTGAGGGATGTCCATTGAGCGGGTGCGGGCCTACTTTCAAGAGTTGGGCCGGGAAAACGACATTCTGGAGTTCCCCGTCTCCAGTGCCACCGTGGAGTTGGCCGCCCAGGCGGTGGGCGTGATCCCCGCCCGGATCGCCAAGACCCTGTCCTTTCTGGTGGACGGCAAGTGCGTGCTCATCGTGGCCGCCGGGGACGCCAAGGTGGACAACAGCAAGTTCAAGCACCTGTTCCACACCAAGGCCAAGATGCTCACCCCGGAGCAGGCGGTGGAGATGACCGGCCACGCCGTGGGCGGCGTGTGTCCCTTTGCCAACCCCGAGGGGGTGGAGACCTACCTGGACGTGTCCCTTCAGCGGTTTGACACCGTCTTCCCTGCCGCGGGCAGCTCCAACTCCGCCATTGAGCTCACCTGTAAGGAGCTGGAGGAGTACTCCCACAGCCGGGGCTGGATCGACGTGTGCAAGGCCTGGCAGGAAAATAGCTGAAAAAATTCCGTGAGTGGAGTCACTCACGGAATTTTTTTACTCGTTCATATCATTCAGTACATCCAAAAGCATGACCAGCTCGTCCCGGCAGCCGTAGTTGTCCAGTACCTGGGGAGACAGCTCCTCGGCCAGCAGCTCCGCGCCCAGCTTGGACGCCCGGGGCAAATCCTTCTGGGTGCCCAGCCCGTTGGCCAGACACCGCACCAGGCGGCAGATGCAGTTCACGTTGCCCTTTTTGGCCCCCTCCCGGTAGAGGGTGTAGGCCTGTTTGGGGTCCTGGTCTGCGCCCCGGCCCTCCTCGTACATCCGGCCCAGAGACCAGTAGGCGCTGCCCATGCCCTGGTCCTTGGCCTTCTCATAGCAGTCCCGGGCTTTGGAGAGGTCTCCCGCCTGCTCCAGATACCAGCCCAGGTTGTACAGGGCGTATACATTTCCCAGGTCGGCGGCCTTTTTGTACCACTCCATGGCCTTGTCCAGATCCTGAGCCACACCCCGGCCTTTGGCCAGCAGCTCGGCAAAGTTGTTCATCCCGGCGGCGCTGCCCAGCTGGGCGGACTGCTGATACCAGTGGGCGGCCTGGGTGTAGTCCTGGGCCACCCCCTGGCCCAGCTCATAGCTCAGCCCCAGGGAGAACATGGCCTCCCGGTCCCCCTCCTTGGCGGCCTTCCGGTACCACTCTACCGCCAGAGCCGGGTCGGCAGGGAGTCCGGCCCCCTCCATCAGGCAGTCCCCCAGCTGGACCATGCCCCGCAAAGAGCCCATCTGGGCCGCCCTGTGGTAGAGCTCCACCGCGCCCGCCGGATCGGGGTCCACCCACTTGCCCGTCTGCTTGAGCCAACCCAGGCAGCACATGCCGTCCGGGTCGCCCCCCTGGACGGCCTTCTCATACCAGCGCACCGCCAGCTCCGGGTCCTGGTCGGTGCCGATGCCGAACTCATAGTGCCGGGCCAGCGCGGTCTGGCCGGAGGCCTCCCCCTGGAGGGCGGCGGTGCGCAGCCACTCCACCGCCTTGGCCTGGTCCTGCTCTACGCCCACACCCTCCTCAAAGCAGTGGGCCAGCAGCCGCTGTCCCCGGGCGGAGCCGTGCTCCGCCGCCGCCAGGTACATGGCCGCCGCACCGCCTGGGTCCTGAGGCGTGCCGATGCCCTGTTCCAGACACACGCCCAGGTTGCACAGGGCGGCCACGCTGCCCATCTCCACCGCCTGCTTGTAAAGCCAAACCGCCTGCCGCGGGTCGGGCTGGGTGCCGATGCCCTGTTCCATACAAAGGCCCAGATTGCAGGTGCCCCAGCCGCTGCCCAGTCCGGCAGAGCGGCGGAAGCACTCCAGCGTCCGCTCCTCCTGCGGGGGCTCCGCCTCCGCCCAGAACAGGCCCAGACGGCACCACTCGTCCCCGGTGAGAGACTCCTCCCTGCGCTCCTCTACAGGGTGGCCGCAGTGAGGACAGGCCTGGGGCAGGGCGTCCCCCTCCCCAAACCAAAGGCACTCCTGATTGGTACAGCCGTAGATCATCTGTTACACCCCTCGCTCCACGATTTCATAGATCTTTTTCAGGTCCAGGCTCTCCCGCAGGGTCTGGGCCAGCTTGTCATATTGGCGCTGCTTGTAGTCCCACAGGGACTCCCTGGGCGCCTCCTCCGTCCAGTGCAGCCCCTTCTCCTCCATCAGCAGGCCCACCAGCCGCTCCACCAGCTGGGGGGAGTCCAGCAGGCCGTGGAGGTAGGTGCCCAGCACGGCCCCGGACACGGTGAACAGCCCCTCGCTCTGACCCATGTGGATCTCATACCCCTCCAGAGGGCAGCCGGACAGAGGGGCAAACAGCCCACCGCAGTCCGGGAAGGAACAGGCGGTCTGGGTGGTGGTCTTTTGGGCGGAAAAGACGGTGGTGGTGTCCAGCAGGCCCATCCCGTCCATGGAGCCGCCTCCCTCCACCCCCAACGGGTCGGAGAGAGTCTTGCCCAGCATCTGATAGCCCCCGCAGATGCCCATGACCGGGGTGCCCCGGCTGGCCAGCTTCAAGATGGCCGCCTCCAGACCGCTCTGGCGCAGCCAGCGGAGATCGGCCAGGGTGCTTTTAGTCCCGGGCAGGATCACCAGGTCGGGCCGCCCCAGCTCCTCCGCCTGGTCCACGTACCGCAGGCCCACCGCCGGGTGGCGCTGGAGGGGGTCAAAGTCGGTGAAGTTGGAGATCCGGGGCAGGCGGACCACCGCCACATCCAGAGGTGCCCGGCCTCCCCGGGCGTCCAGCCGGGCGGACAGGCTGTCCTCCTCGTCCAGGTCCAGCTCCATCCAGGGCACCACCCCCACCACGGGGACATGACACAGCTCCTCCAGCTGCCGGAGTCCGGGGCGGAGCAGCTCCACGTCTCCCCGGAACTTGTTGATGATGGTCCCCTTCACATAGGGCTGTTCCTCCGCCTCCAGCAGGGCCATGGTACCGTACAGGGCGGCAAACACCCCGCCCCGGTCGATGTCCCCCGCCAGCAGCACGGGAGCCCCCACCATCCGGGCCAGCCCCATGTTGACGATGTCCTGGGATTTCAGATTGATCTCCGCCGGACTGCCCGCCCCCTCCAGCACGATGATGTCGTACTGCGCCTCCAGGGCGCGGTAGGCCTCCATCACCTGGGGAATGAGCCGGCTTTTTTGCCGAAAGTACTCCGAGGCGGTGAGGTTGCCCACTGCCCGGCCGTTGACAATGACCTGGCTGCCCACGTCGCTGGTGGGTTTTAGCAGGATGGGATTCATCTCCACCGAGGGCTCCACCCCCGCCGCCTCTGCCTGCATCACCTGGGCACGGCCCATCTCCAGGCCCTGGGCGGTGATGAAGCTGTTGAGGGCCATGTTCTGGCTTTTGAAGGGGGCCACCCGAAAACCGTCCTGGCGGAAGATGCGGCACAGGCCCGCCGCCAGCACGCTCTTGCCCGCGTTGGACATGGTGCCCTGGATCATAATGGATTTTGCCGGCATGTTACTCTCCTCTCAGCAGCTCTTGCAGGACGGCCATCAGCCGCCGGTTCTCCTCCGGGGTCCGCAGACCCACCCGGTACCACCCCGGCCCCAGGCCGGAGTAATTGGCGCAGTCCCGAATCAGAATCCCTCTCGCCTTCAACCGTCCTCCCAGGTCATCCGGGTCGCGGAACAGGAGAAAGCAGCTCTCCGACGGACACACCCACAGCCCCAGCGCCTCCAGGGCGGCTTGCAGCCGGCTGCGTTCCTTCTCCATCGCTGGAAAACACTCAAAAGGCCAGCGGGGGAAAGACTGGAAAGCAGTTTCCCCTGCCAGTTGGGCCGGGATGGATACCGGCCAGGGCTGTAAGATACCGGCCATCCGGTCCAGCAGGTCCCGGTCCCCGCACAGGCAGTAGCCCAGACGCAGCCCCGCCAGGGCGTAGCTTTTGGTCAAGGCCCGGAACAAAATCAGGTTCCCTCCCGCCAGCTGGTCGACCAGCCGGTCGGGCCGGGCAGCGGTGAGCTCCAGAAAGCACTGGTCCACCGCCAGCACGGCTCCCACCTGACGGCAGCGCTCCAGCACCTGGTTCAGCAGCCCCTCATCCATCAGCCGCCCGGTGGGGTTGTTGGGGTCGCACAGAAACACCAGATCCACCCCGGGGACAATGGCCTCCAGCAGGGTCTCGTCGGGGACAAATCCGCTCTCCCGGGAGAGAAACACTTCCTGAATCGGACAGCCTGCCCCCTCCAGTGCCCGGCGGTACTCCCCAAAAGTGGGAGCAAGGAGAATTGCTTTCTTCGGTCTCAGGCTCAGGGCAAAGCGGTCGATGAGGTCGGCGCAGCCGTTGCCCCACAGCACCATGCTCTCCTCCACCCCGTCCCGCCGGGCGGCGGCACGGACCAGCCCCCGGCTCTGGGGATCGGGATAGCCCTGACGCAGCACGCCCTCTTGGGCGGCCTCCAGGACAGCCCGGGGTGCTCCGGCTGGGTTGAGGCAGACGGAGAAGTCCAGCAGTCCGGCGTTGCCGCCGTACACGTCCCCTCCGTGGTTGATGCGCTCCATCTCTTCTCCTCCTTACCGCAGCACCGACAGCACCGCAAACATCAGCAAAAACAGCGCCGCCGTGGCGTACATGAGCCGGCAGGCCCGGGGGATGTCCTCCGGCTCCACCGGGCGGATGGGGTCGCCCAGGGTGGGCTTGTGGACCAGCTTGCCAAAGTAACTGGCGTCCCCCGCCAGGCGTACCCCCAACGCTCCTGCGCAGGCGGCCTCGGTGTGGGCGGAGTTGGGGGAGGCGTGCTTGCGCCGGTCCCGCCAGAAGACGGTCCAGGCCCGGCCGCCGGAGCAGCCGGGCAGCAGAGCTGCCCCCAGACACAGAAACAGCCCGGACAGCCGGGCGGGGATGAAGTTGAGCAGGTCATCCAGCCGGGCGGAGGCCCATCCAAACCAGCGGTACTTGTCATTCTTGTAGCCCACCATGGAGTCCAGGGTACTCACCGCCTTGTAGGCCATCCCGGCGGGCAGGCCGCCCAGGAACAGGAAGATCAGCGGGGCGGTCACCCCGTCGCAGGTGTTTTCCGCCACCGTCTCCACCGCCGCCTTGGCCACCCCCGTCTCATCCAGGGCCTGGGTGTCTCGGCCCACAATGCGGGACACCGCCTGCCGGGCCCCCTCCAGGTCGTGCGCCTTTAAGGGATAATAGACCGCCATGCTCTCCGTTTGCAGGGACCGGGCGGCCAGCAGATGGTAGGTAAACCACAGCTGCACTGCCCAGCTGATCCAGGGATTCAACCGCCCCAGCCCCCACAAAATCAAGGCGCTGCCCCCTCCAAACAGGGCGGGCAGGGCCAGAGCCAGCACGATGCCCGCTCCCCGCTCCCCCGCCGGAGTCTTGGGAAACAGGCGGCGGAGCAGCCTCTCCAGGGCGGAGATGGTCCGTCCCATCCACCGCACCGGGTGGGGCATCCAGTGGGGGTCCCCCAGCAGCAGGTCCAGAACCACGGCGGGCAGCAGGACGGTCCAGAAGAAGTGGGTCATGCTTAAAACTCCTCTAACAGTGTAAGGGTAAAGGGATCTTCCTGGACAGAGACCCGGAAGCCCCGGCAGTTTTTCACCTGCCAGTCATGGAGCTTGCGCTCCGGGCGGCCGAAGGTTCCCATCACCACCATCCAGGTGCCCCCGTGGGCCACCACGGCGGCCCGCTCCAGGCCCAGGTCCCTGGCCTCCTTGGCCACCTCCTGGATGCCCCGGCGGCAGCGCTGGATGAAGCCCTCCATAGACTCCCCGTGGGGGAAGGTGATGGAAAAGTCCCCGCCGATCCAGGCCCGGTAGATCGCCTCGTCCTTCAGCTCCTCCCAGGTCTTGCACTCATAGTCTCCGAAGTCGCACTCCCGCAGGTCCGGGACGATGTGCTGTTCCATGCCGGGAAAGAGCAGTTCCGCCGTCCGGCGGCAGCGCTGCAAGGGGGACACCCACAGGCCGTCCACAGGAGGCATGGCTTCCCGGCGCTGCCGGGCCAGCGTCTCCCCTTCCGGGGACAGGGGCTGGTCGGTGGACCCCACATACTGTTTTTTCAGATTGCCCGGCGTCATGCTGTGCCGGATGAGAAGTAGTTCCATGGTCGCTCCTTTGTATCTTGCTTATTTTAAACGCATGGCCAGTCCGCACTGGAGGCGGTACACCGCCTGAGCTTCCCGGGCCAGCTGGCAGCACAGCCGCCCGATGGCCTCCCGGCGCTCCCGGGCCTTTCGTTCCAGAGGGACCACTCCGCAGCCCACCTCGTCGCAGATCACGGCCTCATAGCCCAGCAGTTCCTCCAGCGAGGGCAGCGGCTCCCGAACCTGGAGATTCGGCAGGGTCTTTTCCGGCGCACAGCCCAGGGTCTTTTGGGCAAACTCCCGTTTCCCCGCGCCCCGGCCGCCGATAATCAAAATCATAACACCGCCTCCAGACGCTGGGCCAGCACCAGACCAGCCACACAGCCCAGCTCGCACAGCTGCAAAAACCACCCGGCCAGATCGCCGGTCACCCCGCCGAACTCTTTGCGGGCGGTATGTTTGTAGTAGAAGTACACGGCCAGTCCCGATGCCGCCGGAATCAGATACCAGAGGCTCAGCGCCCCCAGGGCCAGCACGCACAGCGCGCCGCCCACCACCAGACTCCAGGGAAACCCGGTCCCGGTCACCGCCGAGAGCATCCCCTCTCCCCGGGCATTGGGCAGCCGCAGGGCGGCGTAGCCCGACAGGCACCGGCTGTACAGAGGCAGCAGGCATACCGCACCTACGGCATTGATGTCAGGGAATCTTACTTCACACCACAGGCCAAACAAGGCCAGCAGATAGCACCCGCAGCCCAGCACGGCAAAGGCTCCCACCCGGGAGTCCTTTAAAATCTCCAGCTTCCGCTCTCGGCTCTGGTGGGAGGCCAGGGCGTCGCACACGTCGCAGAAGCCGTCCATGTGGATGCCTCCGGTGACCAGAAGGGGCAGCAGCGTCATCCCCACCGCCCGCAGAACGACCCCCAGCTCCAGCGCCCAGCACAGGGCCAGCCAGATCGTCCAGGCCGTGCTCACCGCCAGCCCAACCAGAGGGAAGACATACAGGGTGAGGCGGCGGCTCTCGCTCTCCCAGTCCAGAGGGGGCATGGGCACCCGGGAGTAGAGTGCAAAGGACATGCCGATGGCACGCAGCCACTTCATATGGGTTCCCCCTTCCAGAACACCGGGATGCCGCACACCAGTTCGGCCACCAGGTCATAGCGTTTGGACAGATCGGCCTGCACCTGGGCGAGTACATCCAGGTAGGCCATGGTCTCCGGCGGGTAGTCCTCCCCGTCCCGGAACAGGTCATTGCCCACCACCACCAGGTGCTCCGCCTTCTCCTCCAGGACCCGCAGTCCCCGGTCCAGAGCGGACAAGGCGGCGGCTTTGTCAATTGCCTCACCAGCAAAGACCTCGTTGGCCGCCAGATTGCCCAAATCCTCCAGCAGGACGGTGGCGTGGGGCGGAATGGAGCAGGACTCCAGGTTCCGGGGCTGCTCCAGGGTGGTAAATCCTTTGCCTGCCCTGGCCCGGCGGTGGCGGGCGATGCGCTCTGCCCCCTCCTGCCCCCAGGGTTCCATGGTGGCCAAGTAGATGAGGGGACCGCCCAGGCGGCAGGCCAGATCCTCCGCCCAGCCGCTCTTGCCGCAGGCGGAGCCCCCCAGCACCAGCGCCCTCAGCGGAATACCCCCGTCCGGGCGGGACCGGACACCGCCCGGCCGTCGGGGTGGTAGGCCTCAATGCCCATATGGTCAAAGGTGGACATATTCTGGTACACCGACAGGGCCATGTCCAGCAGGGGCATGGCGGCTACCGCGCCGGTGCCCTCCCCCAGGTGAAGCCCCGCGTCCAGCACCGGCTCCAGCCCCAGCTCGGTGAGCAGCAGCTGCCCGCAGGGTTCGGCGGGACGGTGGCTGGCCAGCATGGCCTTCCGGGCGTTGGAGCACAGCCGCACCGCCAGCAGGGCCGCCGCGCAGGAAATGGCCCCGTCCAGCAGCACCGGACGCTTCCGGGACGCCGCGCCCAAGTAGAACCCCGTCATAGCCGCAATGTCAAGCCCGCCCACTTTACTCAAAACGTCCAGCGGGTCTTTCCGGTCCGGCTGGTTCTGGACCAGCGCCCGCTGGATGACGGTCACCTTGTGCACCAGGCCGGCGTCAGACAGCCCGGCGCCCCGGCCAGCAGTCACCGAGGCGGGCAGATCCAGCAGCACGCTGGTCACCGCCGCGGCGGTGGTGGTGTTGCCGATGCCCATCTCCCCCGCCGCCAGCAGGGCAATGCCTTGGTCATCCAGCTCCTGGGCGACCTGCGCCCCGGCCATCAGGGCGGCCTGGGCCTCCTGGCGGCTCATGGCCGGTTCCTTGGTGATGTCGGCGGTGCCGGGGCGGACGGACAAATCCCGCACCCCGGGCACCGGGTCGTGGGCCAGCATACCCACATCCACCGGGATCACCTGGGCTCCCGCTACCCGGGCCATATGGCACACCGAGGAGCGGCCCTCCCCCAGGGCCTGGGCCACCGCCAGGGTGACCTCCTGCCCGGTCTGGGTGACCCCCTGGGCCACCACGCCGTTGTCGGCGCAGAACACCGCCACCGCTTTGGCCCCCAGAGCCAGGTCGGTCTTGCCGGTGGCTCCCGCCACCCGCACCAGCATCTCTTCTAAGTGGCCCAGGCCGTTAATGGGCTTGGCGATGGTGTCCCAGGTCTTCCGGCAGTGCTCCATGGCGGGCTTGTCCGCCGGAGTAATTTGGGCCAGCAATTCTTCCAGTTCCATTACAATCTCTCCTTCCACCGGCGGCACGCGCCGGCAAACCGCCGGGCCACTTGGGGGCGGGACGGCAGATACAGGTGAGGAAACCCCGCAAGGAGATTTCCTTTCCACACGATACAATCCCAATGCTTTTCGCTCTCCGGCTTTTGGGCCAGACAGCTGGCTCCATTCTGGGTGCAGTCCCAGCGGTGAAACTCATGGGCGGCCAGGCTCTCCCCGGAGCGCAGGTAGGTACTGTCCTCCCTGGGGTGGAGGGTCACATAGCCGAAGCGCTGGAGGCGTCCGGTGGGATAGCCCCGGCCCTCCAGAATCCCGACCATGGGCCAGGGGCGGCCCTCCGGGTCCTCCAGGGACTGCTGCAAGTAGAGAAAACCGCCGCACTCGGCCAGGATAGGTAGATCGGACTGGGCCGCTTTTTTCAGGGCGGTCCGCATGGAGGCATTTTCACTGAGCTGCCGGGCATACAGCTCCGGGTAACCCCCTCCCAGATAGACCCCGCAGGTACCATCCGGAAGCTTTCGGTCTGTCAAGGGGCTGAACTTTACGATCTTGAGCCCGCAGCGCTCCAGCAGCTCCAGGTTCTCCTGATAGTAGAAACAGAAGGCTGCGTCCCATGCCACCGCCAGCACTCCGGCGGGCTCGTCCGGCTCCTTCGGCTCCTCGGGCACCTCCAGGTCTGGCGCCGACCGGGCCAGCGCCAGCAGGCCGTCCACATCGGCGTACTGCTCCAGAGCGTCGGCCAACCGGTCTACCCGCGCCCCCAGATCCTGGATCTCCCCCGGGGTGTAGAGTCCCAGGTGGCGGCTGGGAATGGAGCAGTCGGCCAGCCTGGGCAAACAGCCCAACACCGGCAGGCCGGTCTCCCGCTGAATATCCCGGCTGAGCCGGGCGGCCATGGCGGGGGTGGTGCCGTTGAGGAGCACACCGGCCACCTGGCTGGGCTGACGGAACCGGGCAAGTCCCTGCAAGGCCGCCGCCAGGGTAAGGGCGGAGCCTTTCGGCTCCGCCACCAAAATGGTCGGGGTCTGGGTGACCTGAGCCAGGTGCCAGCTGCTGGCCCGGTCACCCCCTCCTACCCCGTCGTAATAGCCCATGACCCCTTCGATGACCGCCGCGCCCCGGCCCTGGGAACCCAGAGCCAGGCTGCGCCGCACCTCGTTGGGAGTGCTGAAAAACAGATCCAGATTTCGGCTGGGCAAGCCCAGCACGCTGCGGTGGAACATGGGGTCGATGTAGTCCGGCCCGCACTTAAAGGCGCAGGGAGCAAGTCCCCGGCGCTCCAGCACCCGCAGCAGGGCACAGGTAAGGGTGGTCTTTCCGCTGCCGCTGGCCGGGGCGGCCAGCAGCAGGCGGGGAATGTGACAGGTCATAGCGCGCTCCTTTTAAAAGGTATCCTCCTGGGCCCGGTCCACCCCATCGTCCAAATCAAAGGGCGGGGGATCCTGGGCAGGGGCCGGTGCGGGAGCAGGCGGCGGCGGTTCGGGAACGGACCCCGGGGCGTCGGAGACGATGCCCTGGCGGTACTTCATCTCCTGCCACTGCTCCTTGGTAATGAGCAGCTGCCGGGCCTTGGAGCCCTCGAAGGGTCCTACGATGCCCTTCTCCTCCAGCTGGTCTACCAGCCGGGCGGCCCGGGCGTAGCCCAGTTTCAGCCGCCGCTGGAGCATGGACACAGAGGCCTGGCCGGTCTCCACCACCACCTCGGCGGCGGCGTTGATGAGCTCGTCGTACTCCTCGTCTCCATGGTCGGCGGGGTTGGAGCCGCCCACCCCCTTGGAGCCCTTCTCCTTCTCGGCGGCGTGCTGCTCGATCTCCTGCATGACCTGGTCGTCATACTGGGCGGTGCCGCTGTTCTTCTTGACAAAGTCCACCACCGAGGCCACCTCGCCGTCGGAGATGAAGCAGCCCTGGACTCGGGTGGGCTTTCCGCTGCCCAGGGGGGCAAAGAGCATGTCGCCCCGGCCCACCAGCTTCTCGGCGCCCTGGGTGTCCAGAATGATCCGGGACTCCATGGCGGAGGCCACGGCGAAGGCGATGCGGCTGGGGATGTTGGCCTTCATCAGGCCGGTAATGACGTCGGCGGAGGGACGCTGGGTGGCGATGACCAGGTGCATCCCGGCGGCACGGCCCATCTGAGCCACCCGGCAGATGGATTCCTCCACCTCCTTGGCGGCCACCAGCATCAGGTCGGCCAGCTCATCGATGACCACCACGATGGAGGGCATCTTCTCCATACCCTCGGTGCGGGCGGCCAGAGCGTTGTACTCCTCCAGCTTGCGCACCCCCACCTCGGAGAAGGTACGGTAGCGCTTCATCATCTCAGTGACCGCCCACTGAAGGGCGCCCGCCGCCTTTTTCGGGTCGGTGACCACGGGAATCAGCAGGTGGGGAATGCCGTTATAGATGCCCAGCTCCACCATTTTCGGGTCCACCATGATAAGGCGGACCTCCTCCGGGCTGGCCTTGTAGAGCAGGGAGACGATGAGGGAGTTGGTACACACCGACTTACCGGAGCCAGTGGTACCGGCGATCAGCAAGTGAGGAAGCTTGCCAATGTCCCCCACGATGGCCTGTCCGCTGATGTCCTTGCCTACGGCGAAGGACACCTTGGATTTGCTGCCGGTGAAGGCGTTGGAGCCGATGACCGAGCGGATGGACACCGGCGAGACCACCTTGTTGGGCACCTCGATGCCCACCACCGAGATCTTATCCGGGATGGGGGCGATGCGCACGCCGGTGGCGCCCAGGGCCAGGGCGATGTCGTCGGCCAGGTTGGTGAGCTTGTTCAGGCGCACCCCCTGGTCCAGCTCCAGCTCATACCGGGTCACCGAGGGGCCCCGCACCACGTTGACGATGTTGGCGTCGATGCCGAAGGAGTGGATGGTGTCGCTGAGCCGCTGACGGTTGGCGCTCAGTTCCCCCAGGGCCTCTCCCCCCAGATCTCCCTTCCCCTCCTGGAGCAGCTCCAGAGGCGGGTACTGGTACGGGGGTGTCTGCTGGGCCAGCCCCTGCTGGATGTGGGCGGACACCTCCTGGGCGGCCTGCTGGCTCTCCTGCTGGGTCATCTTGGACACCGCAGGTTCCCGGACAATCTCCGGCATGGCCATGGGCGCAGGCGGCGGCGCAGAGGCCGGTTCCGGTGTGAAAGGAGTTTCCTTTACAGACTCTGCCACATCAGCCTCCGGGGCAAAAATGGGGTCGGGCTGGATGGGAGGCGGCGGCGTGGTAAAGATGGGGTCGGCCGCCGGTTCCGACTTTTTCTGGATAGGCTCCGGTTCCGGCGCGGCGGTCTCCTCGGGCTGCACCGGGCCGGCCTGCGCAGCACCTCTCAGCAGCTGATCGGGGGCAGGCACCCGGGATTTCCGGTTGAAGAAGCTGCCCTTGCGCTTCTCCAGGAAGGGAATGCCGGCCGGGGCGGGCTGTGGCTCCTTGCCCACCAGGGGGCCGTCCTCCACGGGGATGTCGATGTCGGCAGCACGGCTGCGGGCGGACTTGGTCTCCACGCGCTGGGCCGGGGCGGGCGCCTGACGGCGGGGCCGCTCAGGGATCTCCTGGGGCTCGTACTCCGGGCGGTTGAAGATCCAGTCGGCCACGTCCACGATGGTGCGGTTGAAAGCGCCCAGCGCCAGCAGCAGGAAGGCCAGCACAAAGACCACCGTGGCTCCCACGCTGCTGAACACCTGAACAAAGGCCTGGGCCACGGTACCCGACAGGGCGCCGCCGCTGGACATGGCCTCGCCGCTGTTCCACAGGGTCTGGAGCAGGGCGCCGTCCCAGGGCAGCACGCCGTTGAGCAGGCCGTGGACCGTGCAGGCAAACACACCGGGCAGGGACAGGGCGCAGGTGAGGCGCACGGCCACCGGGCGGCCCCGGTGGAAGGCCAGGATGTAGCTGGCCAGCAGCAGAGCCGGGGGCACCAGCCAGAAGCCGTAGCCGAACAGCCCCCGCACCAGGGTGCAGAAGAAGTCGATGAACAGGGCCTTCATGTGAAAGTATCCGAAGGCGGAGAAGATGGCCAGCAGCAGGCAGATCACCGCCCCCGCCTCCCGGCGGAAGGGTTTCTGGGCCGGCGCACTGCTTCTCCCCTTCCCGGCTGTGCTCTTTTTGCTCCGGGAGGGGCTGGACGCTGTGGTTTTTCGTTTTCCGGCCGTGGACGTCTTGCGTCCGGCGCCGGATTTCTTTTGGGTCGCCATAATACTTGGTCCTTTCCGATGAATATGGGAAGGCGCAGCCTGACGCCGCGCCGAATATGGTTTGGATGTCTGCCAAGGAAATCCCTACCGATGGGATTGGGCAGACATAATTATAGTACCATATCCCAGGGCACAATGCCAGTCCCTTTTCTCCCGGGAACAAAAAACGCGGGGAACGGCGGCATGCCGTTCCCCGCAGATGGGGCGTAGAAATTAGGCCTTGTTGTCGCAGCCCAGCACGTCGATGATCTTGTGCTTGACCAGCTCCTTGATGTTGGCGCGGGCAGGCTTCAGATACTCACGAGGATCGAACTTGTCGGGGTGCTCGTTGAAGAACTGACGGATGGTACCGGTCATGGCCAGACGCAGATCGGAGTCGATGTTGATCTTGCAGACAGCCATGGAAGCGGCCTTACGCAGCTGCTCCTCGGGGATGCCCACGGCGTCGGGCATCTTGCCGCCGTTGTCGTTGATCATCTTCACGTAGTTCTGGGGCACGGAAGAGGAACCGTGGAGCACGATGGGGAAGCCGGGCAGGCGCTTGGAGACCTCCTCCAGCACGTCGAAGCGCAGGGGCGGGGGAACCAGGATGCCCTTCTCGTTGCGGGTGCACTGGTCGGCGGTGAACTTATAGGCGCCGTGGCTGGTGCCGATGGCGATGGCCAGGGAGTCACAGCCGGTCTTGGAGACGAACTCCTCGACTTCCTCGGGACGGGTATAGGAAGCGGCGTGAGCGGCCACCTTAACCTCATCCTCGATACCGGCCAGGGTACCCAGCTCGGCCTCAACGACCACACCGTGATCGTGAGCGTACTCCACGACCTTCTTGGTGATCTCGATGTTCTCCTCAAAAGGCTTGGAGGAGGCGTCGATCATCACGGAGGTGAAGCCGCCGTCGATGCAGCTCTTGCAGGTCTCAAAGTCGGGGCCGTGATCCAGGTGCAGAGCGATGGGGATGTTGGGGCACTCGATGACAGCAGCCTCCACCAGCTTCACCAGATAGGTGTGGTTGGCGTAGGCGCGGGCGCCCTTGGAGACCTGGAGGATCAGGGGGGCGTTGACCTCGCGGGCAGCCTCGGTGATACCCTGAACGATCTCCATGTTGTTGACGTTGAAAGCGCCGATGGCGTAGCCGCCGTCGTAAGCCTTCTTAAACATCTCGGTAGTGGTGACCAATGGCATATTGACCATCTCCTTAATTATTTTTACGGCCCTTATTGTACCATTAACGATTGCAAATTACAAGGGTGCGTGTTATTATTTAGTGGAGAATTTTCTGCTAAAACTCTTTTGAAGTCTATTTAACTTGTTTAGGAGGAAGCAAACATGAATCAACTCACCGGTGCTTGCATCATTGGCCAGTCTGGCGGCCCCACCGCCGTCATTAACGCCAGCGCTCAGGGCGTTATCCAGACCGCTTTGAAGGCGGACTGCATCACCCGTGTGCTGGGAGCCGCCCACGGCATCAAGGGCGTGCTGGACGACAAGCTGTACGACATGTCCCAGGAGGACCCCGCCGAGCTGGACCTGCTGCAGTACACCCCCTCCTCCGCCCTGGGCTCCTGCCGCTATAAGCTGGCCGACCCCGATGTGGACGACACCGACTACAAGCGCATCCTGGAGATTTTCAAGAAGTACGACGTCCGCTACTTCTTCTACAACGGCGGCAATGACTCCATGGACACCTGCAACAAGATCTCCAAGTATATGCAGAAGGTGGGCTATGAGTGCCGCATCATGGGCGTGCCCAAGACCATCGACAACGACCTGAACGGTACCGACCACTGCCCCGGCTTCGCTTCTGCTGCCAAGTATATCGCCACCTCCTGCGCTGAGGTGTGGCAGGACGCCCACGTGTACGACACCGGCATGATCACCGTCATTGAGATCATGGGCCGTCACGCCGGCTGGCTGGCCGGCTCCGCCGCCCTGGCCTCCCTCACCGGCTGCGGCCCCGACCTGGTGTACCTGCCCGAGACCGACTTTGACATGGACAAGTTCCTGGCCGACGTGAAGGCCATCTACGAGAAGACCGGCAAGTGCATGGTGGCTGTCTCCGAGGGCATCCACTACGCCGACGGTACCTTCGTCTCCGAGGCCAAGACCTCTGCCACCGACGGCTTCGGTCACGCTCAGCTGGGCGGCCTGGCTGCTCTGCTGGCTGAGACCGTGAAGAACGCCACCGGCGCCAAGGTCCGCGGCATCGAGCTGAGCCTGCTGCAGCGCTGCGGCTCTCACGTGGCCTCCCGCACCGACGTCACCGAGGCTTGGCAGGCCGGCGCCGCTGCGGTGGAAGCCGCTGTGGCCGGCAACACCGACAAGATGGTGGCCTTCAAGTGCACCCGCGAGGGCGGCTACAAGTGCGAGACCGTGCTGGAGCCCCTGGACATCGTGGCCAACTTCGAGAAGAAGGTGCCCCGCGAGTGGATCAACGAGGCCGGCAACGGCGTCAAGCAGGAGTTCATCGACTACGTCCTGCCCCTCATCCAGGGCGAGGCCAACACTCCCAAGGAGAACTCCCTGCCCCGCTTCGCGCACCTGAAGAAGGTCCTGACCACCTCTATGTAACAAAGGATATGGGCGCCTGGTTTAGCCAGGCGCCCATTTTTATCGGCATCAAATTATTGGCATCAAAAAGGACTGCCCCGCCGGGCAGTCCTTTTTCCATATGTGTTACTTCTTTTTCTCCGCCAAAGGCTCCGTCTTGCCCAGGTAGGCATCGGTGTCCTCCGGCAAAGAGCGCTTGCGCAGCCTGTAGCGCACCAGGCGGCTGACGATGCTGTAAAACATAGCAAACACCGGCACGCCCAGCACCATTCCGGCAAAGCCGAACAGGCCGCCGAAGAGCAAAATGGAAAACAGCACCCAGAAGGAGTCCAGCCCCGTGGAGTCGCCCAGGATTTTGGGGCCCAGAATGTTGCCGTCAAACTGCTGCAAGATCAGCACGAAGATGCAGAAATAGACGCATTGCAGAGGGCTTACCAGCAAGATCAGCAGAGCGCAGGGGATGGCACCAATGAAGGGGCCGAAGAAGGGGATCACGTTGGTCACCCCGATGATCACCGCCAGCAGCATGGGATACGGGAACTTCAGCAGATTGCAGAAGACCAGGGCGATGATGCCGATGATGAGGGAGTCCAGCAGCTTGCCGTTGATAAAGCCGCTTAAAATGCGGTAGGCGCTGCGGGTCTCCTCCACCAGAAAGTCGGCCACCCGGGTGGGAAAGATGCTGTATGTGATCTTCTTGGACTGGGCGGCAAATTTATTTTTCCGCACCAGCACATAGACCGATACGATCACCGCGATGAGCAGGTCTTTCAGGAGCATCACAACGGCCCACAGCCCGGCGTATACGCTGGTAAACACGCCGGACAGGCGGGGAAACAGCTCCTTCTGGATCCAGTCCATGGTGGCGTCGGCGGACTGGAAGTTCATCAGCAGGCCGCTGTCGCTGAACCAGGACTCCAGAGCCTCTGAGGCTTTGATATAGTAGGGCAGCACCGCCTCCTGCACGTCGGGATTGTCCCGGAAAAAGTCGGTGAGCCATTTTTGTAAGCTGTCAATGTAGCCCGGGAAAGCATTGACCAGCCCCACAATGCTGGAATACACCTGGGGCAGCACCATAGCCAGCAGGATATACACCACCAGCACGGCAAAGACCAGGCTGAGCAGGATGGAGATGAAATACAGCATACCATCCTTCCGGGGCCAGTTCACCCACATGCCTTTCAGCCATTCCCGCAGGAAGTCGTAGATGTGACGCTGAACCGGCAGCAGCAGGAAGGCCAATACCAGCCCGTAGAAGATGGGGCGCAGGATATAGGCCAGGGTGTCCAGCAGAGCCTTGATGGCAGAAATGTGGTAGATGGCAAAGAACATCAGGATGGCCGCCGCGATGACCGCGAAGGCGGTGACCCCCGCGGCCAGGTACGGCCCGAATTTTCGTTGTCTCATAGGTTAAGGCACCGACTTTCTTACACCTTCAGTTCCGTCTCCTTGTCCCCCAGGGCATCCTGGTAGCGCTCCAGCACCGGGGTCACGCACTCCTTCAGGAACTCATCCACCTGCTGGGGGCAGCGGCCGATATAGCGGCTGGGCTCCAGATGGGCGGTGATCTCCTCCTTGCTGAGCATGGAGAAGGCCGGGTCGGCGGCGATGAGGTCGATGAGGTTGTTGGACAGACCCAGATCCTTCACGTTCTTGCCCGCCTCCTGGGACAGCACCCGGATGCGCTCGTGGAGCTCCTGCCGGTCGCCGCCCCGCTTCACCGCATCCATCATGATGTTTTCGCTGGCCATGAAGGGCAGCTCCTCCATCACGTGCTTCTCGATGACCTTGGGGTGGACCACCAGGCCGCCGGCCACATTCTCCATGATGTTCAGGATGGCATCCACAGCCAGGAAGGCCTCGGGCACGCTCAGGCGCTTGTTGGCAGAGTCGTCCAGGGTGCGCTCAAACCACTGGGTGGCGGTGGTGATGGCGGGGTTGCCCACGTCCACGATGACATACCGGGCCAGGGAGCAGATCCGCTCGCAGCGCATGGGGTTGCGCTTATAGGGCATGGCGGAAGAGCCGATCTGGTTCTTCTCAAAGGGCTCCTCCACCTCCTTGAGGTGGCACAGCAGACGCATGTCGGTGGCGAACTTGCTGGCGCTCTGGGCGATGCCCGCCAGGGTGGAGACCACGTTGTAGTCCATCTTCCGGGAGTAGGTCTGGCCGCTGACGGGGACCACCGCGTCAAAGCCCATCTCCTTGGCGATCTTCCGCTCCAGCTCCTTCACCTTCTCGTGGTCGCCCTCAAAGAGCTCCAGGAAGGAGGCCTGGGTGCCGGTGGTGCCCTTGGAGCCCAGCAGCTTCAGGGTGGTGAGGCGGTACTCCACCTCCTGCAGATCCATGAGCAGCTCGTTGGTCCACAGGGTGGCCCGCTTGCCCACGGTGACCAGCTGGGCAGCCTGGAAGTGGGTAAAGCCCAGGGTAGGCATGGCCTTGTACTCGTCGGCAAACTTGGCCAGCTTGGCGATAACCCGCACCAGCTTGCGGCGCACCAGCTCCAGACCCTCCTTCATGAGGATCACGTCGGTGTTGTCGCCCACATAGCAGCTGGTGGCGCCCAGATGAATGATAGGCATGGCCTTGGGGCACAGCTCGCCGTAGGTGTGGACGTGGGCCATCACGTCGTGGCGCAGCTTCTTCTCCCACTGGGCAGCCTTTTCGTAGTCGATATCGTTGATGTGGGCCTCCAGCTCATCCACCTGCTCCTGGGTGACGGGCAGGCCCAGCTCCATCTCAGCCCGGGCCAGGGCCACCCACAGTCGGCGCCAGGTGGTAAACTTCTTATCCGCGGAGAAGAGGTAGAGCATCTCGTCGCTGGCGTAGCGGGAGGAAAGGGGGCTCTCATAGGTATTGGTAGGCATTCTGTCATCGTCCTTTTCTGTTTATTCCGGGAAGAGGGCGCACCTCTCCCCTGCCGGACACGGCTTCTTTCTGTTTGATTATATCCTATCTCCGCCGGCTTTGCCACCGTTTCCAAAAAGATTCGCAAAATTTTAATAAAAAGGAAAAAGATTCGGCGCTCCGGCGGTCCCCTGCCGCCAAAGCGCCGAAGGTCTCCCCTATGGCTGGGGTTCTGCGGCTCGCCGCTCCCGGATCATCCCGTGGAGACAATCCAGAGCGGAGGAAAGGCCCCCGATCTCGTCAATGAGCCCCAGCTCCACCGCCTCCTGGCCGTAGATCACGCTGCCCACGTCGGCGGCCAGCTCCCCGGTTTTCATCATCAGCTCGGTAAACGTCTCCCGCTTGATTTTGCTGTTTGCGGTGACAAACTGAGTGATGCGCTCCTGGACCCGCTCAAAGTAATAAAAGGTCTGGGGTACCCCGATGACCAGCCCGTTGAGCCGCACCGGGTGGATGGTCATGGCCGCCGAGGGGGCGATGAAGGACCGCTTGGCCGACACCGCCAGAGGCACCCCGATGGAGTGCCCGCCTCCCAGCACCAGGGAGACGGTGGGCTTGGACATGCCGGCGATGAGCTCCGCGATGCCCAGCCCCGCCTCCACGTCGCCGCCCACCGTATTCAGCAGCACCAGCAGCCCGTCGATGGCCTCGCTCTCCTCCACCAGGGCCAACAGAGGCATGACGTGCTCATATTTTGTGCTCTTGCTGCTTGGCGGCAGCACCTGGTGGCCCTCCACCTGGCCCACAATGGTCAGCACGTGGACGGTGCCCTTGCTGGTCTGGATGATGGAGGAGCCATACTCCAGAATGGGGTTCTCCTCCTTAGTGGTCTCCGGTTGGGCCGCCTGTAAGGTTTCGTTTTCTTCCATAGGTCCGCTCCTTTCCGTGTCTCTGGTTAGGATGGCCGGATTGGGGCGGAATCATGAAAAAAACAGCACCGGAAAATCCGGTGCTGTTTTTTCAGGTTTTGCTGCGGTTGACCCAATTACTTGGTGATCTGGAAGGAACGGGTAATGGGTGCAGCCATGTAGTTGCCGCCCAGGATGCACACAGTCACAACATAGCGGCCGGGCTCGGTGGGAGGCGTGGTGGTGCTGGAGTAGATGCGCCACTTGCTGGTAAAGCCGGAGTACAGGTAGTGAACACTGCCCTGGCTCACAGTTACATCACCGTTGTAGCTGAGGGTGGCACCAAAATCGAAGTTCTGGGCTTCCTCGGCGGTCAGCTTGCCGCCGCTGATTTCCTGATTCCAGGTCAGGTTGGAGCCGGAGAGGTGCATCTTTACCAGTAGGAAGCCGATGCCCACGCCGGTCTCATAGTTCTTGCTGTCGGTGACAGCGGCCACGGTGTACAGGCCGGCCCGGCTGGGAGTGCCGAAGGCCACCCGCACGGAATCCATGATGTTGGGCAGGTTGTTGATGACGGTGAGGATCTGGCCGAAGGTGCCGGTGTCGATGTTCAGCTTGGCCAGCAGGTCCAGCAGCTCCTGGGTGCTGAAGAACTCCCGCAGCTCGCCCACGGTGACGCCGTCATTCATGAGCTGGGTGAAGGACTTGCCATACAGGTTCTTTACAATCGGATCCAGGAGCTTCAAAACCGCGCTGTTGGTGTAGCGGTCGGGCAGGTCCAGATAGATGCCGGTGGTGACGTTGCTGGTGATGCCGGCGTAGATGGTGTAGATATCAAACTTGTCGTCGGGATCGGTGGTGATGAAATCGTCAGGCAGCTGCTCGTCGGCGTAGATGTTGGTGGAGTTGACCTTCACAGACACCTTGGCCTTGTTCACGGTAACGGTGCCCTCGGCATTGTCGCTGGGCCGGTAATCGGCGTTGCCCTTGTAGCTGATGCGGATCTGCTGATTCTCGCCGGCGCCCATCTGGGGGTAGTTCAGCAGAGTAACCGTGCCTCCCTCAATGGGAGCCCACTGCTTCACGCCGCCATTGATGTTGTCCGTCAGGACATTCTCGCCGTAGTACTCGATGACAAAGTTATCCAGGCTCAGGGTCTCCTTGGTGGGCAGGGTGGAGTTGTCCCAGTCGATGACGTTGTCAAAGATGGCCTGCTTCATGACGTTGGCGTCCATGTTGTAGGTGAAGGACACGCCGGACTTTAGGACCACGGTGCTGGCGATGCGGTTGTCGGTGGTGGTAACCTCCACGGTCACAGAATTGCCCCGGTAGGCCTGGGTGTCGGCCACGGAGATGCGGATCTCCCAGTCGCCAGTGCCGAACTTCTTAAATCCGGTCCAGTCGGAGCCGTCCAAAGGCTTGAACTCCTTGCTGATGCTGGGAGTCAGGCTGGCATTGTACTCCACAGTCACGTCGTCGGCGGTGAGAGTAATCGGGCTGGTGGAGGCCACCACGGCGTTGTAGATGGCCTGGGCGGTGGCCTCATAGTCATAGCCCTGGTCGGCGGTGAACTTCATGCCCACCTCGTAGGGGCCCTCATTCAGGGTGAACTGGACCTGCTCACGGTCCTTGACCTGAACGGTGGCCTCGATGGTGGTGGGGGCGTACTGCTGGTTGCCGGGCCAGGAGATGCGGACCTGCTGGGTGCCGGCGGGGATGGCGGGGTAGCTGAGACCGCCGGACGTACCGCCCTCCAGGGGGACCCAGGCGCGGCCCAGGCTGCCCAGAGAACCGGTCTTTGCCTGGGCGTAGTAGGTGATGGTCACATCGTCCAGGGTCAGCGCGGGATCGGAGGAGGCGACAATGGCATCAAACATATCCTGATACAGCTTGTCGGTATCCAGCTCCAGGTTTTCATCCACGGCCAGCTGAACGGTGGGATCGCTGTTCACCTGAATGTTTGCCTCGGGCCGCTCGGCGATATTGACCGTGGTCTCAGCAGAAGTGCCGAAGTATGTCTCATTCTCCCCATAGGAGATACGGATCTGCTGCTCGCCGGCGGAGATGGCGGGGTAAGTCAGCAGATTCTTGGTCCCGCCCTCCAGGGGCATCCACTCCTTGCCCAGAGTTCCCACGGAGCCGCTCTTGGCCTGCGCGTAATACTCGATGGTTACATCGTCCACGGTCAGTTCCGGGGTGGCGGACTCCACCACGGTGTTGAAAATGCTCGCCCGCAGGGCCTCATAATCGACGGTGCCATCCTCATTGTAGGGCATGGGAATGGAGACACCCTCGTTCAGGGTGATGGACGAAGTGCCTTTGGCCTGCTTGGTCAGGGTAACTTCAGTGGTAGTACCTTTAATACGGACCTGATAAGTGTCGTCGCCGTTGTCCTTCAGGGCGGGGTGGGTGTAGGTATATGTAATTCCAACTTTTTTCTCACTGGTGAACCCGTTTACCGAGCCCCAGCTACGATTACCCCAGGTAAGTCCAAGCTTGCCTTCGCAGTAATACTCCCACTCCAGGCTCTGGGGGTCAATTCCATCCTTGTTGACCACCAGCGCGTCAAACAGGGCCTGCTTGACAGTGGCCTCGTCCGCGTCTGCGGGAATGATGGCGGTGCCGTTTTGCAGTTGGATGCTCACCGTCGCGTCTTCGCTGAGGGTCGTCACCTGGCTGGTCTGGCCGGAGCTGCCGCCAAACCAGCTGCCCCACCAGCCCGCCGCGCCCGCAGGCAGGCACATGCCCTGGGCCAGCATCAGCGCAGCCAGCGTGCCGGACAGCCAGCGCGTTGCTTTTGTGCTTCGCATAGAATATTATCCTCCTTTTTGTTCTCCCCCCTATATCCGCGCCTGTGTCACGCCGGTGCGGACACACAAGGTCAGCGTTATTTTACCGCAAAATTTTTCCATTTTCAAGAACTTTTTTGAGAATATTATCCATTTTTCCCTTTCATATCTCCATGAAAAACTTTCGTTCTGTATCGGACTATTCTCCGGCCGTGGCCAATCCGTCCCTCTTATCGCGCGGCCATTCCAGCCGTTTTCTCCCCTGCTCTCCCCTCTGTTTCCCCGCCGTCACAAAAAAATCAAACAGCACGGTCTCTATGCGGAAACCATGCTGTTTGAATGAATATCCATTATTTGCAAGATAAAAGAAACAGGGATGCAGCGCGTCTTTTCATCCTGCATTTTGCGCCTCAGGCCTCGTAGATGGCCTTCATGCCCTTAAAGGTCATATAGCAGTCCAGCTTGCTCACCGTTTCAAAGGGGGCGTGCATGCTGAGCACCGGCACGCCCGCATCCAGGGTGTCGATGTTCCGCTCCGCCATGAACATGGCCACGGTGCCGCCGCCGCCGGCGTCCACCTTGCCCAGCTCGGCCATCTGCCAGACCACATCGGCCTCGTCCAGCACCTTGCGCACGTAGGCCACCAGCTCGGCGGAGGCGTCGGAGGCGCCCGACTTGCCCCGGGCGCCGGTGTACTTGCACAGACCCACGCCGTAGTTCACCAGGGCGCTGTTGCGCTTCTCATAGACCTCGGCAAAGTTGGGGTCGTAGGCGGCGGTCACGTCGGCGGACAGGCAGAAGGAGTTTTCATAGCAGACCCGCAGGGATACCCCCTGCCCCGCGCACAGGTCGGCCATAAAGGTGTCGAAGGCGGCGGACTTCATGCCAGTGACGCCCTCGGAGCCAATCTCCTCCTTGTCGGCCAGCATACACACGGCGGTGCGCCGGGGGGTGGTCTGCTGGAGCAGAGCGGCCAGGACGGCGTAGCCGCACACCCGGTCGTCGTGGCCGTAGGAGCCGATGAGGGAGCGGTCAAAGCCGATGTCGCAGGCGTTGAAGGCGGGAACGGCGGACAGCTCCGCGGAGATAAAGTCCTCCTCCACAATGCCGTACTTCCGGTTCAGCAGGTCCAGAATGGCGATCTTCACCCGGTCGCTGCCCTCGTCGTCGGCCAGAGGACGGCTGCCCACCAGGATGTTCAGGTTTTCGGCGGGGATGGCCTCGCTCAAGGCCTTCTTGGACTGCTCCGCACCCAGGTGGGGCAGCAGGTCGTCGATGGTGAACTTGGGGTCCCCCTCCCCGTTGCCCACGGAGACACGGACCACATCCCCGTTTTTCAGAGCCACCACGCCGTGGAGCTCCAGGGGGATGGTCACCCACTGGTACTTGCGCAGGCCGCCGTAGTAGTGGGTCTTGAGGAAGGAGAGCTCGTCGGCCTCATAGAGGGGATTCTGCTTCAGATCCAGGCGGGGGGAATCGATGTGGGCCGCGCCGATGTTGGCGCCCTGGTCCAGCTTCTCCTGGCCCATCACCGCCAGCATCACCGCCTTGCCCCGGTTCACCCGGTACACCTTGTCCCCGGGCTTTAATTCCATGCCCCGCTCATAGGGACGGAAGCCGGCGTCCTTGGCCAGGGCCACCGCCCGCTCCACGCACTCCCGCTCGGTCTTGCCCGCGTCCAGAAACTGCTTGTAGCCGGTGCAGTAGGCCTCCATGGGCTCCAGCTCCTGGGGGTCCATGCGGTCGTAACCGTTCTTTTTATCGTAGCACAGGGCTTTCCGCAGCTGCTCGCCCCGGGTCAGTTCCTTTTTCTCGTCCATCAGAAACTCCTCCTTTGCCGATTATTGTATGTGCTTATGTAAAATTGATTCCAACAGCGTCCGGGCTTGGAGGGCAAATTCCTCCGGCCCGGCGCAGTTGTTGTTTAAGGTGTAGTCGCACCCCTGGATAAAATAGTCGTCCCTCTTCTGGGCCTTCACCCGGGACCAGGCGTAGTCCTCCGAGATCCCCTCCCGGGCCATGATCCGCCGCACCCGTACCTCCGGAGGCGCAATCACCGCGATGGTGGCGTGGCACAGCTGAGCGAGGGGGCTCTCCAGCAGAGAGATGGCGTCGATGGCCACCAGGCCGGTCCCCTTTTCCCGGTATTCCTCCAGCAGCTGCCGGACGCGCTCCACTGTGGCCGTCTGGGCAATGGCGTTGAGCTGCTCCAGCTTCTCTGAGTCGCCAAACACCATGGAGCCCAGCTTTTTCCGGTCGATGGCCCCGCTTTCGTCCCGGAGA
This sequence comes from uncultured Oscillospiraceae bacterium, assembly GCA_944385665.1. Classification (GTDB taxonomy): domain Bacteria; phylum Bacillota; class Clostridia; order Oscillospirales; family Oscillospiraceae; genus Lawsonibacter. Next base: position 25,270 of record CALWYB010000013.1, on the reverse strand, counting down.
GGACCAAAGGCGCTCTCCAGTCTATTCTGTAAAGCTGTATCGCTTTCCAGAAGATCGTGGTACACCGCGTCGCAGTCGATGACCGCGCCCCCCAGCTTTTCTACTTCCCCCAGGGCGGTGGTCTTCCCCGCCCCGGTGGGGCCGGTAATGCCGATGATGGTCATAGCTTACACCTCGATGATATGAAACCCTGCCGCCTTGTTCAGGCGGTTGGAGATGGCCAGGCCGATGCCGGAGGCGTCGGGACACTGGGCCCAGATGGATGTTACCGGGGTGTGGTCAAAGAAGCGCAGGGCGTCAAAGATGTGCCGGGCCTGCTCCCCCTTGTCTCCGGCGGGGCCCAGCTGCTCCACATAGTGGGACCCGAACAGCGGGGCGAACTCGTCAAAGCAGATGATCCCGTCCCCCGGGGCCGCGTGGGCGGCGATGTACTCCGCGCTCTTCTTTGGGTCACCGGTGACCACGGTAACCGGAGCCTTGGGGGCGTAGTGGCGGTACTTCATGCCGGGAGCCTTGGGCTTCTCCCCTGCCCCCATAAGCCGGGTGACCGCCGGGTCCACCGCTACCTCCCCCAGCACCGCCTCCAGCTGCTCCAGGGTGATGCCGCCGGGCCGCAGCAGCCGGGCCGGGGTCTCGGTGAGGTCGATGATGGTGGACTCCACCCCCACCGAGCAGGGGCCGCCGTCTACAATGGCGTCGATCTTCCCGTCCATGTCCTCCCACATGTGGGCGGCGGTAGTGGGACTGGGACGGCCCGAGGTGTTCCCGGAGGGCGCCGCCACCGGTACATCCGCCGCCTCCAGAATGGCGTGGCACACGGGGTGTGAGGGGCAGCGCATTCCCACCGTGTCCAGACCCGCTGTCACCACATCAGGGACGATGGGCTTCCGCTTTAAAATCATGGTCAGCGGCCCCGGCCAGTAGGCTTCGGCCAGCTGATAAGCGGTCAAGGGGATCTCTTTGCAGTACCGCTCCAGATGGTCTGCGGAGGGGATATGCAGAATGAGGGGATTGTCCTGGGGACGGCCCTTGGCCTCAAAGATGTGGGCCACCGCCTCTTCATTGAGGCCGTTGGCTCCCAGGCCGTACACCGTCTCGGTGGGGATGCCCACAAGGCCGCCCTCCCGCAGGATGGCGGCGGCCTCATCAATATCTTGCTCTGTCAGTCGCTTTGTATTCAACGAAAAGACTCCTTACTTCTTCCGCTCAGGCCTTCAAAATCAGGTCCAGCAGCTCCTGGGGGGTGGAGACGATCACATCGGCCCCTTCCCGCTCCAGCTCCTCCCGGCTCCGGAACCCCCACAGCACGCCGCAGCCGGTGAGGCCGCCGTTTTTCGCCGTGCGGATGTCCACGTTGCTGTCCCCCACAAACAGGGTGTCCTCCCGGGTGGCACCCAGGCGGTCCATCAGCTTATGCAGGAGGGTGGGGTCGGGTTTGGTGGGCAGACCGGGCAGCGCACCCTGGACCACGGGAAAAATCCCGGGGTAGTAGTGCTCCACCACCGGGCCGGCCATCACGTCCGCCTTGTTGGACAGCACCGCAATGGATACCCCCGCCTCCCGCAGGGCCTTGGCCACCTGGGGCATACCGGCATAAGGGGCGGTCTTGTCCTCCTTGTGGACGCCATACCAGTCCATAAACTCCCCATAAGCCTGGTCCAGCACCTCTTTGCTGGTCCCCTGGGGAGCGAAGCGCTCCACCAGCTTGGGGATGCCGTTGCCCACCATCAGCTTGAACTGGTCCACCGTGTGGGTGGGCCAGCCGTGAAGGGCGCACACGTGGTTGCCGGTGTCCGCCAGGTCGTCGATGGTGTTCAGCAGGGTGCCGTCCAGGTCAAAAATCACATGCTTGTACATGGCGCAGAAAACCTCACTCGTAAATGCCGATCTCCATGCCGCCGATCTCCACGGCGGTCTCCTTGGAAAAGCCCGCCCGCTGGAGGTAGGCCTTCACCGCCATCTGGGCGTACTTGGGATTGACCTTCTCGTCCTCCAGCTCCAGGTCCAGGCGGAAATCCTCTCCGCCGCACACCACGCCGGTGTCGTCCAGCACCTCGTTGAGCTCGCCCACGAAGTCCTCCAGGCTCAGTCCGTCGGGCAGTTCCTTGTAGTGGATATACAGTTCCATGAAAATAACTCCTATCTGTGGTTAATTGGGTTCTTCCGCCTGCAAACGGCTGGCCTGATCGGCGGCCGCCAGGGCGTCGATGATTTCGTTGAGATCGCCGTTCATAATGTTGTCGATCTTATAGAGGGTCAGCCCGATGCGGTGGTCGGTGACCCGGCCCTGAGGGAAATTGTAGGTGCGGATGCGCTCGTTGCGCATGCCGGTGCCCACCTGACTGCGCCGCTGGGCCGTATATTCGCTGGAGATCTTCTCCTGCTCCGCCTCGTAGAGCCGGGAGGCCAGAATGCGCATGGCCTTGTCCCGGTTCTGGAACTGGCTGCGCTCCTGCTGGCACTCCACCACGGTACCTGTGGGCTTGTGGATGAGGCGCACGGCGGAGGAGGTTTTATTCACATGCTGTCCCCCCGCTCCTGAGGAGCGGAACACCTGCATCTCAATGTCGGCGGGATTTATTTGCACGTCGGCAGTCTCCATCTCCGGCAGCACCGCCACCGTGGCGGTGGAGGTGTGCACCCGCCCGCCGGACTCCGTCTCAGGCACCCGCTGTACCCGGTGCACCCCACTTTCAAATTTTAAGCGGGAGTAGGCTCCATCCCCTTCGATCGTAAAGGAGATTTCCTTCACCCCGCCCAGTTCGGTTTCGTTGACACTGTCCACCTCGGTCTTCCAGTGGTTGGCCTCAGCGAACATGGAGTACATGCGGTACAGGGAGTGGGCAAACAGGGCGGCCTCCTCGCCGCCCACCCCGGCCCGAATCTCCACGATGACGTTTTTGTCGTCGTTGGGGTCGCGGGGCAGCAGCAGGATCTTCAGCTCCTGCTCCAGCCGCTCCAACTCCTCCTTGGACTGCTGCCACTCCTCCTGGGCCAGCTCCTTCATCTCCGGGTCGCTCAGAAGGCTCTCCGCCTCCTGGTGGCGCTGCTGGGTACGCAGGTAGGTGCGGTAGGTCTCCACCAGAGGCTGGAGCTCGGTCTGTTCCTTATTCAGTTTGGCCACCAGGGCCGGGTCCTCATAGGTCTCGGAGGCGCCCAGCCGGGCCTCGATCTGACTGTATTTTGCCTCAATGGCGCTGAGCTTTTCCAGCATAGCCTCGATCTCCTATCTCCTATCTCCTAACTCCTATCTGTCAAGGAGGAAGGATTTCACCAGGGCCAGGGGCTCCCGGATGTACATCTGGATGCGGGAGGGGATGTGGCTGGTAGGGGCGGCCAAGGTGGACACATGGCCGTAGCCAAAGCGCTCGGCCAGCATCCGGGACCGGGTGAGGTGGAACCCGTTGGACACCACCAGTACCCCCTCCTCCCCCACGTCAATTCCCTGCTCTTCCAGCAGTTCCCGGGAGTAGATGAGATTTTCCTTGGTGTTGCTGGACTGATCCTCCAGCCAGATCTGGTCCGGGTCTACCCCGTGTTCCTCCAGATAGTCCGCCATACAGGCGGCCTCGGAGGTGGGCTCGTTGCTCCCCTGCCCCCCGGACACCACCACCGTCATCTCCGGGTGATCGTCCAGATAGTCCAGAGCGGTGTCCAGCCGGTCCTGGAGCAGGATAGAAGGTTCTCCTCCCGGCATCACCCGGCAGCCCAGAATCAGCATCACCTGGGGATCGCCCGACACATGGTCGTAGGCCCCGTACATGACGGCTCCGAACAGTCCGGCAAAGCACAGGATTCCCACCAGCACCAGGGCCAGCAGAACCTTGAGCCAGCGGCGGGGTTTTCTCTGTCCACGGTATCCTGCCATAGGTGGGCCTCCTCTCGCTTATCCTTCGCCCCGGGCCTCCTCCAACTGGGCGGACAACTCCTCCCAGCGGCCGTAGAGCTTTAAAATTTCCTCCTCCAGGGCCTCTTTTTGCTCATAAAGTTCCTGGAGCTTCAAATAGTCGGCGGCGGCCTCCTCCATCTGCTGGGTGAGGTCGTACATCTGCTCCTCTGCCTTGCCCACCGCTCGCTCGGCGGCGGCCACCTCTTTCTCCAGCATCTTGGTACCGCCGGGGCGCTTGGGCTTCTCCTTCTTCTCGGGGGCCTTCGGGGCCTGGGTCGGCGCGGCAGAAGCCGTTTTGCTGAACAGTCCCTTGGCCCGGGCGGCCTGGAACTCCTCATAAGTGCCCTTGAAGTCGGTGATGTGCCCGTCCTCCAGCAGCCAGATGCGGCTGGCAAAGCGCTCAATAAAGTAGCGGTCGTGGGAGACAAAGAGCAGGTTGCCCTCGTACTCCTCCACCGCCTCCTCAATCCACTCCCGGCTCTGGATGTCCAGGTGGTTGGTGGGCTCGTCCAAAATGAGAAGGTTGATTTTGGCGTCCATGAGCATACACAGCCGCAGGCGGCTCTGCTCGCCGCCGGACAGGGCGGAGACGGGCTTGAACACGTCCTCCCCCCGGAACTTGAAGGCGGCCAGACGGTTGCGGGCGGTCTGGGCGGTGCAGTCCAGGTCGTAGAGCATGGTGTCCACCAGATTGCGGTCCGGATGGCTGAAGTGGATGATCTGGGGCAGGTAGCCGATCTTCACCGTGGGACCCAGGCGGATCTTGCCGCTGTCCGGTTCCTCCTCCCCCATCAGGATCTTGATGAGGGTGGACTTGCCGGTGCCGTTGTCCCCCAGCAGGGCGATGCGCTCGCCCCCCACCACCTCCAAGTTCACGTCAGAAAACAGGGTGCGGTCCCCGAAGGACTTTTTCAGGTTTTTGATGGTGAGCACCTCGTCCCCCCGGAACTCCCGCTCCCCAAAGCGGACCTCCATCTTCCGCTCCTTCTTGGGGCGGTCGGTGACCCGCATACGCTCGATGCGCTTTTCCATGGACTGAGCCCGCTTAAAGGTCTTGTCCATGCCGGAGTAAGCCCAGGTACGCAGCTGCTCGGCGGCCTTCTCCAGCTGCTGGATTTTGGCCTGCTCTTTTTCGTACTGCCGCAGCTTCTCCTCGTACCGCCGCTCCTTCTCCACGGCGTAGAAGCTGTAATTGCCGGCGTAAAACTCCGCCTTGCCGTCCTGGATCTCGATGATCCGGTCCACCACCTTGTCCAGAAAGTACCGGTCATGGGAGACGGTGAGCACGGTGCCCTTGAATTTTTCCAGGTACTCCTCCAGCCACTCGGTGGCCCGGAGATCCAGGTGGTTGGTGGGCTCGTCCAGCAGGAGGATGTCGGTGTCCTCCAAGATGAGGCGGGCCAGGTTCACCCGGGTCTTCTCTCCGCCGGAGAGCTTGTCAAAGAGCTGCTCCCGCATGGCCTGGGGGATGGACAGGCCGTTGCAGACCTTGTTGGTCTTGGTCTGGGTGTCATACCCCCCCGCGGCCTCAAAGGCGGCGGTGAGCTTGTCGTACCGGCTCATCACCGCCGGGTCGGTGTTCCCCTGGGCCATCTGGGTTGCCAGCTGGGTCAGCTCCTCCTCCATGCGGTGTACCGGCTCAAAGGCGGTGGAGAGCACATCCTCCACGGTGTACCCGGCGGGGTAAACAGGGATCTGGGAGATGAGGCCCAGCCGCTTTCCAGGGGCCAGCACCACATCTCCCTCGTCGTAGTCCATGACCCCGGTGAGGATGCGGAGCAGGGTGGTTTTGCCGCAGCCGTTGGGCCCCAGCAGGCCCACCCGCTCCCCCGTGTCCACCTGGAAGGTCAGGCCGTTCAATATTTTGTTGCCAACCTCAAATTCTTTCACCAGGTTGGATACGGAAATATCGATCATAATGTCCTCTTATGTTTGGAAATTCAGCAAAGGGTCAGCAGTTGGGCGGTAAGCTGCTCCAGGGCCATGCCCCGGGACGCTTTTACCAGAATGGTGCTGTCCGGGCGGACCACCTGAGGCAGCACGACTTTCGCCGCCTCCTTGTCCGCGCAGGAGTAGACCATGGGCACGCCCGCCTCCCGGGCGCCCTGGGCCATGTGCTCCGACAGCTTGCCCACCGCCACCAGGCAGTCGATGCCCCGCTTGCCCAGGTACTCACCTACCCCGGCGTGGAGGGCAGGGGCATAGGGACCCAGCTCGAACATGTCGCCCAGCACCGCCACCTTCCAGTGGCTCTTGGTGTCGGCCAGCACACTGATAGCCGCCCGCATGGACTGGGGATTGGCGTTGTAGGAGTCGTCCAGGATGGTAATATCCCCCTCCCGCTGGATGACGTTCATCCGCATCCGGGTGGGGACAAAGCGGGCGATGCCGTCCTCGATCTGGTCGGGGGTGAGGCCGAAGTGCTCACCCACCGCCGCGGCGATCAGGGTGGGATAGATCATATGCTCCCCCAGGGCGGGGATGGTCACGTCCCGCTCCATGGCAGGGGTGGTGATGTGACAGCGGATGTGGCTGACTCCGTCTCCGCCGATGGCCTGAGCCCGGTAGTCCGCCTCCTCCGCTTTGCCGCAGAACACCGCCTTCACAGGCGTCTTGCCCCGGAGGGTGACCAGCATGGGGTCGTCGGCGTTGAGCACCACCAGGCCGTTGTCCTTGCGGATGTTGGGCAGCAGCTCACACTTGGCCTTGAAGATGTTCTCCCGGCTGCCCAGCTTCTCAATGTGGGCGTCGCCGATGTTGGTGATGACTCCCACCTCGGGGCGCACAATGTCGCTGAGGTAGTCGATCTCCCCCGGCTTATCCATGCCCATCTCCAGCACCCCCACCTGGTGGGTGCGGTCCAGCCGCAGCAGGGTCAGGGGCAGGCCGATGTTGTTGTTGAAGTTGCCCTCGGTTTTCAGCACCTTGTACTTCACCGACAGGACTGCCGCGATCATATCCTTGGCCGTGGTCTTGCCCACGCTGCCGGTGATACCCACAAAGGGGATCTGGAAGCGGCTTTTGTACCAGGCGGCCAGGTCCCGCAGGGCGCGCTGAGTATTGCCCACGTGGATGTAGAACTTGTCCTCCCGGTAGTCGGTGCGCTCCCGGGCGGTGAGACAGCCCACCGCCCCCGCCTCCAGGGCGGCGTTGATATAGGCGTGGCCGTCAAACCGCTCCCCCACCAGGGGGATGAACAGGGAGCCGGGGTGGATGTCCCGGCTGTCGGTATCCACGCCGGTGATGGGGCGGTCCAGATCCTGATTGGTACCCAGCAGGGTGCCGTGCACCGCCTCCAGCAGTTGGCCGACTGTGATGGTCTCCATGTCCTTACGCTCCTTCCTTGCGGGCCTTCAGGGACGAGGCCACGATGGTCTCACACAGGGTGGCGTAGTCCATGCCCACCGCCGCCGCCTCCTGGGGCACCAGGCTGGTGGGGGTCATGCCAGGCAGGGTGTTGATTTCCAGGAAGTAGGCCTGGCCGTCCTCGGTGACGATGAAGTCGGCCCGGGCGTACACCGCCAGGCCCACCTCTTCAAACACGGTCACCGCGGCCTCGCCCACCTTCTTCTCCCACTCCGGGGGGATGGGGGCGGGGCACACCTCTTTGGCGGCGCCGGGCTGGTACTTGTTGGCGTAGTCATAGAAGTCGGCCTGGGGGATGATCTCGATGGAGGGCAGCGGTTTTCCGTTAAGCACCGCCACCTGAATCTCCCGGCCCTTGACGTACTGTTCCAGTACGGTGCGGCCGCCCAGGCGGATGCTCTCCTCTAGACCCCGGCGCAGGTCCTCCTTCGTGTGGGCGATGGTCACCCCGATGGAGGACCCGTTGGCGATGGGCTTGACCACCGCAGGCAGCGGGGTGCTCTCCAGCAGCTCCTCCAGGTTCTCCCGGGTCACGGTGACAGTGCGCCAGCTGGGAGTGAGCACCTTGCCGGCCACCAGGCGCTTGGTCATATCCTTATCCATGGCAATGGCGGAGCCCAGACAGCCCGAACCGGTGTAGGGAACGCCCAGCAGATCCAGGGTGGCCTGGATGCGGCCGTCCTCGCCGCAGGCCCCATGGAGGGCCAGGTATACCACGTCGGCCTGGGCACACAGCTCCAGCACCCCCTGGCCGATGGCGGAGGGACTGGGGTCCTTCCGGCTGGCCCGCACCTGGGCCAGATCGGGGGCCTCAGGGCTTACCTTTTTAAAGGCCTGGGGAATGGGGGCCTCGAAGGGGTCCACCGTGCGGTCGGTCCCCTCCACACCAAAGAACAGGTCCATCAGGGCCACCTTGTGCCCCTTGGAGCGCAGCGCCTCGCACACCATGGCGCCCGAGGACAGAGATACGTTGCGCTCCGGGCTGAGACCGCCGGCCAATACCACTATTTTCATCTTCTACACCTCATTTAGAGATCAAAAATCCGTGCTGGTATATTCTACACGCTAATGTTTTATTTTAGCACAGGGAAAATCAATACACAAGGAGCGTCGACAATTTTCCTGCCTGTTTTTTCCGCCTCACACGCAGGCGTAGGCCTCCTTGTGCCGGTGGGAGACCAGCACGGTGACCTGGGGGAACTGGCCGGCCAGATACTGGGCCATCTTGGCACAGATCACGTTCTCGGTGGCGTAGTGGCCCGCATCCATCAGGTTCAGCCCCATGGCCCGGGCCTCCAGGAACTGGTCATACTTCACGTCGGCGGTGACAAAGGTATCACAGCCCATGGCCACCGCGTCGGCCAGCATGGAGCCGCAGGAGCCGCCGCCCACCGCCACCCGGCGCACGGGGCGGCCGCCGTCGGTATAGCGCACTCCGGCGCCGCCCAGCAGCATCTTCACCCGCTCGGCGTAGTCCGCCGCGCTCATGCCCGGCTGGTGACACAGGCCCACTCGGCCAATGCCGTAGGTGCGGCCCTTTCGGTCCACTCCGTCGGGATGGAGCTGTGCTATCTCCTGCAGGCCCAGGGCCTGGGCCAGACAGTCATTCACCCCGTCCTGGGCGGCGTCCAGGTTGGTGTGGCAGCAGATGGCGGCAATTTTGGCTTCTGTCAGAGCCAGCAGGGTGCGGCCGGTGACTGTCTCGTCGGTGACCGCCTTGGCGGGATGGAAGATCACCGGGTGGTGGGACACGATGAGCTGGCAGCCCAGCTTCTCCGCCTCTTCCACCACCTCCTGGGTGATGTCCAGAGCCACCAGTACCTTGTCTACCTGCGCGTCCCCGTGGCCCACCAGAAAGCCCGCGTTGTCAAAGTCCATCTGGGTCTCAAAGGGGGCCCACTCGTCCATTGCACGGTAAAATTCCTTTACATTTGCCATTTCTGCCACTCCTCTTTCATCGCTGAAATTTCGCTCAAAACTTGCTCCAGTTCCCGGCGGCGCTGCTGGGTCTCCTCTCCCCGGCTCTTGGCCATGCCTTCCACTGCCCGCCGGAGCTTCCGCTCCTGCTGCGCCAGATATTCTCCCCGCAGGGGGTCCCGGCTCTGCCGTCCGGCCCAGAGCTGTCCGGGAGTCTGTTCCCCCATCTCCCCCGCCGTCACCCCCATGACCACGTACAGGGTGTCCCCCTCCTGGGCCAGCTGCTCCCGGGCGATGGCGTAGCCGTTTTTCTCCAGCCACTCCCGCAGCTCCGGCAGAGAGCTCATGGGCTGAAGAACCAGGGGGATTTTTTCCTCCCGCACCCAGGGGGCGGCCTCCAGGATCTGGGCGATGGTCTCGCCTCCCATCCCGGCGATGACGATGGCGTCCACCTCGCCGGGTCGGATGCCCGCCAGGCCGTTGCACAGCCGAAAGGCCATCTTGTCCCCGCAGCCGTACTGCCGCGCCGTCTCCCGGGCCCGGTTCAGCGGCCCCTGGCGCAGGTCGGAGGCGATGGCCCAGGGAATCTTTCCCTCCAGCAGCAGGCAGGCGGGCAGATAGGCGTGGTCGGTGCCTACGTCGGCCAGCCGCGCCCCTTGGGGCACCAGGTCCGCCGCCAGCCGCAACCGGGGCGAGAGCTCGATGTGTTGTTTCATACTTCCTCCCCGCCGGCCTGCCGGTACAGCGTCCGGGCAAAGTCCCGGGCGGCGGCCAGCTTGTCTTGTGTTAAAAATGGGGCGCCGGGACCCTTGTCCCGGGCGCACAGCATCCCCCACCAGGAGAGCCCGCTGTGGCGGCACCAGCGCTGCAAACCGGCCTGCCACAGGTCGGCTCCCTTCTCCTCCGGGTAGCCGCAGGTGACCAGAGAGGCCAGCCCTTTGCCCCGCAGGAGGGACGGCCCCTTCTCCTGGCCGTAGTTCTTGGTCCCGGCGTACACCACCCGGTCCAGCAGGGTCTTCATGGGGGCGGTGCAGTACCAGGCGTAGATGGGGGTGGCCAGGACGATACCGTCGCAGGACGCCATGGTCTCAAACAGGGCCTCCCCGTCGTCCTGCCGCACACAGCCAAAACGGTCCATCCGGTCCTGACAGACCTTGCAGCCCAGGCAGGGCAGGATGGTGTGCTCGTAAAGCCAGAAGGATTCCACCTTTACCCCCAGGCGGCCGCACTCCTCCAGAAAGGGGGCGGCAAGGGCTGCGGTGTGGCCTTCTTTTCTGGGACTTCCCATGAGCAGAACCAGCTTCATTCCGGGCACCTCCATAAAAAGACGGGGGCGGAACCCCTCCGCCCCCGTCTTTGTCTTCGTTCTTATTCGCCCTCGGCAATCATCTTGTTGACCTGAGCCAGCAGATCATCGGGATTCACCCCGTGGACCATGCAGGCCTGCTCCACGGTCTCACCCCGGGAAGCGGGGCAGCCCAGGCAGTGCATGCCGATGTTCATGAACAGGGGCGCGGTCTGAGGGGCGATGGTCAGAATATCACCAATGATGGTGTCTTTGGTAATGGTCATAATAGGATTCCTCCAGTTACTCTTAGGATGATGATAGTATATCCTAACTCGTGCTATTTTGCAATGGATTTTTCCTCGTTTTCTTTCCAGCGGCGGCAAACGATCCGGCGCCCCAGGAAAAACAGGCCGGCGCCCAGAATCACCCCCACCGCCAGGATCAGCAAGCCCTGGTTACGCATGATATGCACCTGCAAGCCGGCTTGCCCATTGAGATATTCTTCCGGGATTTCATCCAGATACTTCCACACAGCGTCTCCCTGATACCTGCTGAGCGTCTCCTGATAGTCCTGCACCTGGTCAGAAAGGGTCTGGGCCGCAGCCATTCGCAGCACACATCCCAGCACACCGCCCCCGGCCACAAGAGCTCCCAGCCAGTACCACCGCCGGGCGATCAGCTCCCGCGGCCCCTTCCATGGAGGCGGCGTCAACGGTTTCCGGCTGTACCTGCGCCGGGTCCAGCGCCGGCCCTGGACAAACAGGATCAGGCCGCCCACCAGGGCAGTCAGCGGCAGGATCAAATAGGGCAGATACACGAGAAACCCCACGGCGTACCCCGCCATACTCAGGAAGGAGAACACGACACCGAACCGGACCGCACCCCACAGACACACAGGCACCCCGATCCAATACCAGTGGAGGGCCAGCCAGCCGGGCTGCTTCTCCTCCGTCTCCTTTGGCCTCTCCTCCGCCTGCTGGGGCTGGTTGTCCAAGAGAGTATCCACCGAGATTCCCAGCGCCCGGGCCAGCGGGACCAGCTTGTCGGTATCCGGCACGGCGTCTCCCAGCTCCCATTTGCTCACCGCCTGGCGGGACACCCCCACCAGCTCGGCCAGTTTCTCCTGGGACAGCCCGAGACGGGCCCGCTCCCGCTGTATGATCGCTCCTGTGGTCATATGACTTCCGCCTCCTTTCGCTCTGAGGCTAACAGATTTGGCTCTATTTGGCCACCATCCCGGCCTGGAACTTCCGCAACCCGGGGTTGCGAAGGGAAAAAGAACAGATTCTCCCCAAAAAAGCACGAAAAAAGGACGCCCGGCTGGGCGCCCTTTTTTTCTGGTCTTAAAAATTAGCCCTGCTGCTCGCGCATCTTGGCGAAGCACTCGCTGCAGTAGACAGGACGGTCAGACTTGGGCTCGAAAGGAACGCGAGCCTCGCCGCCACAGGCAGCGCAGACAGCGGTGAAATACTCACGGGGACCGCGGGCAGCGTTCTTGCGGGCGTCACGGCAGGCCTTGCAGCGCTGGGGCTCGTTCTGGAATCCACGCTCCGCGTAGAACTCCTGCTCGCCAGCGGTAAAGGTGAACTCCTTGCCGCACTCTTTGCATACCAGAATCTTGTCTTCGTACATTGGATTTTCCCTCTCTTTGACTCGTTGCCCAATTACCCGATGAATAAGGATTGGACGGTTATATTTGCGATCAGCTTTCGCTGGATGCGCCGGAAGAAGATTGCCGGGCCACCTTGCGGCGGATACGCTGCACGGCATTGTCCACGGACTTTGGGGACCGGCCGACCCGCTTTGCGATCTCCGCACAGGAGAGACCGCTCAAATAGGGCGGCAGGATTTTGCCTTCGAGCTCAGATAACTGGCCCTTCAGAGCGTCAAGGCGCTCTCTCAGTTCCTCCCTGCCGATGATGACGTCTTCTGGGCTCTCTTCGCTGGAAAACAGATATGCGTTCGGGCCGTCAAAAAGAGGGGGTTCGAAAGAGACACTGTGATTCAGGGGCAGATGCTTATCCCCCTGGGCAGCGCGGACCGCGCTGTACAGGCGGTTGCGGATGCAAACCTCCGCATAGGTCCGGAAGGAGGCGTCCCGCCGGGGATCAAAGCCGCGGATAGCGGCCAGCAGGCCCAGCATACCCTCCTGGAACAGATCCTCGCTGTCTCCCCCTGCCAAAAACAGGGGGCGGGCACAGGCGCGCACCAGGCGGCCGTAGCGGCGAACCAGTTCCTCCTCCGCGGCGACGCTTCCCGCCGCAGCCTGGAGGCACAGCGCCTCGTCCGTAGGGGGCGGGGTCTGTGGAGTTTCCATTTTTTTGTTCCGGTTAAAACTCATAATAATCAAATTGACTGGTTTTGTCAAGGGGTATCGGGAAATTCTTTGGCGTTTTCCCTATATCATTTCTAATTTATCCCAGAAATCCCTGCATACTCCATTTCTAAAGATACACTATCTGGAAATTTTCAAGGGGGATTTTAGAGGGATATGCCGCCCTTTCACACGGATAAGCATAACATAAAATTTCCCGTCCGTCTATCGTTGATTCAGTCTATTCTCCTGCCATATTTATCAAATTTGCGCTTTAACGCCCGTTCTACGGGGAAAAGGGTGGCAAGCATCACCACGATTTGGACACCGACCACGACAATCAGCCAAATACTCTGCCCTTCTATCCCCCGCCCCAGAAGGGGCAGCATGGCCAGCAGGCTCAGGGACAGCATCACTGCCCCCGCCCGGAACCAGAGTTTGCCGCACACCTGGTGGGCGTAGTCCCAGGTCTGCTGATTTTTCATCGACCGCGTGGTGCGGTAGCCGTAAAAGCCGTTGATCTTCTTGGGCGGTTTTTCCAGAAACCGCCACCCAAAAATCAGCATCATCAGAGGACACAGCAAAGCGCATACGGTACAAAATAACCAGAAGCCCATGGTACTCTCCCCTTTCTAGTCAGCCTCGTTTTGGAATGGGCAGGGTGGCCAGAGCCATCCCAAGACCCAGCACCCACAGAGAAAGCCCCGTGGCGGACACGCTGTCCATCCAGCGGTCCACAAGCCAGAAGGCCGCCACGGTAAACAGGGTATCCATTGGAGTGTAAAGTAAATTTCCCTGTCGGCGGTCCACCTTTCTCAACCGGTACAGAGCCCGCACCGACGCCGTGCTGAACAGGTCCAGCGGCAGTCCCAGCAGGGCGCTGTATAACACGTAGAGCAGCAGCTGTCCCACGCTGTCATAGCGCAGCCCCAGCCACTCCAGCACCGTCCCGCACGCCACTGCGATCACCCCAACGACGGCCAGAACGATCAGCACCAGAATTCCTATGGCCAGCAGTCTGGCGATCCAGGTTCGGATTGTCTTCACCAAAAAATCCTCCGGCGTCAGAAACTCAGCTGATCCAGGCCCACTCCCCCAGGGACCGGCAGTCCCAGGTGCTGATAGGCCTTGGGGGTGACACAGCGCCCCCGGGGCGTGCGGGTGAGGAAGCCCAGCTGCATGAGGTAGGGCTCGTACACGTCCTCCAGGGTCACCGCCTCCTCGTTGATGGTGGCCGCCAGGGTCTCCAGTCCCACCGGGCCGCCCCGGTAGTTCTCGATGATGGAGCGGAGCATCCGGTGGTCGATGGCGTCCAGGCCCAGGTGGTCGATCTCCAGGGCGTTGAGGGCCTCATCGGCCACCTTTTTCGTGATGACGCCTCCCGCCTTTACCTGGGCAAAATCCCGCACCCGGCGCAGCATCCGGTTGGCGATTCGGGGCGTGCCCCGGCTGCGGCGGGCGATCTCCATGGCGCCGTCGTCCTCAATGGGCACGCCTAAAATGCCCGCCGAGCGCTTGACGATCAGGGCCAGCTCCTCGGGGGTGTAAAGCTCCAGCCTTAACGTCACGCCGAACCGGTCCCGGAGGGGGGCGGACAACTGACCGGCCCGGGTGGTGGCCCCGATGAGGGTAAATTTAGGCAGGTCCAGCCGGATGGAGTTGGCGGAGGGTCCCTTGCCGATGATGATGTCGATGGCAAAGTCCTCCATAGCCGGGTAGAGCACCTCCTCCACCGAGCGGTTCAGGCGGTGAATCTCGTCCACAAAGAGGATGTCGTTTTCGTTTAAGTTGGTAAGCAGCGCCGCCAGATCCCCCGCCTTCTCAATGGCGGGGCCGGAGGTGATGCGCACGTTCACCCCCATCTCATTGGCGATGATGCCGCTGAGGGTGGTTTTGCCCAGGCCGGGCGGGCCGTGGAGCAACACGTGGTCCAAGGGCTCACCCCGCATTTTGGCCGCCTGGATGAACACCTCCAGATTGCTCTTGGCCTTCTCCTGGCCGATGTACTCCCGCAAATACTTGGGCCGCAGGGAGTACTCCCCCTCGTCCTCCCGGGTGAGGGAGGTGGTGACCAGGGGCTCGCTGAGCTCCTCGGGATCAAAGTCCGGATTGGAAAAATCGATTGCCATGGATTCACTCCCAAATCGTCATAATTTCTCTGCCAGTTCCCGGAGGGTGTCCAAAAAGGCCTCTTCCCCCCAGGTATTGAATTTAAAAAACATGCCCTGGCTGCCTCCGGCGGTGATGGCGGAGAGAAACAGATCCTCCCCGTCTCCCACCAGGGTCAGGGTCATGGACAGCCGGTTGCCGCCGCTCCAACTGTATCGCTCATACACCCGCACACAGCAGCGCACCCCGGCAAACTGGATGTAGCTTTCGTCCTCATAGCTGGCAGACATGCTGCCGTTTAAAATACCGTCGTGCAGATAATGTAACACCTGATCAAAGTCGCCGTGCAGGTTGGCCTCATATTTTGCCATAGAGGTTCCTCCTCCTATTTTTTCCGGAACCGGTTGCCGGTGTTGGCATAGATGACGGTACCAAACACCACCGCCAGGAACAGCCCAAGACCCGCGTAATAGAGCCACATGCCAACCACCAGGATTCCCAGCGCCATGACTCCCTGACATCCCGCCAAGGCAAACATGATTTTGCCCATAAAGCGGCACAGGGCCTTCTCGTCATACTTGGCCTTCTCCGCCTTGGAGGCCGTGTTGTACCCGGCGATGAGGAAGGCTCCCTTTCCCCGGGAAAACACCACCCCCAGTACCACACACAAGGCGATGATGATGAGAAAGACAATCAACATGGGGTTCACCCCTTCATCATTTTTTTCAATGCCTGCTTGATGATCTGCTCCAGGGTCAGACTGTCCAGGTCGATGCCCTTGAGGGCCACGTTGATCTCCCCCTGGGTGTAGCCCAGCACCGCCAGGGCGGCGCTGGCCTCAGAAAGTTTATTCTCCGGGATGACGGTGACCCCGGTGCCGCCGTAGGTCTCCCCTGCCCCGGTCATGGTCTGGCCCTTGGCCAGCTTGTCCTTCAGCTCCAGAATCACCCGCTGGGCGATTTTTTTGCCGATGCCCTGGGCGCAGGTGAGGGCCTTCTCGTCCCCGGTGATGATGGAGAGAGCCAGATTGGCCGGGGTGCTGGAGGACAGGATGGACAACGCCGCCTTGGGGCCAACGCCGGAGACCGAGATGAGCTGCTGGAACAGGTTCAGCTCCTCCTGGGTGGCAAAGCCATAGAGCTCCATGGCGTCCTCCCGGACGTTCAGATGAGTAAAGACTTTTCCCTTGTCACCTTTTTTCAGAGAGGACAGGGTGTAGCTGGTGGTGCGGCAGGCGTAGCCCACCCCGCCGCAGTCGATGACCACCAGGTAGGGCTCGATGTGGGCCACGGTACCGGATAAGTAGTAAAACATAAGAGAACCCTCGCATTCGTCAGATAGGAGTGAGGAGATAGGAGTTATGGTGTCCGGCTTCGCCGGAGCATTGGGATGGGCCGCCTTGGGCGGCGTTTATTGTTTTAACAGATACCGGAACTCTCCGGCGTAGCAGAGATCCAACTGAAACTCCAGGCAGCGCTCTCCCACGTTCAGGAAGCCGTCCAGCTTCACCTGGTGGTATCCGTAGGTCTCGTCCAGGATGTCCAGGGTGGCCTCCGGGTACTCCCGCAAAAAATCCTCCACCGTCAGTTTCCGGCCGGTAAAGGCGCCGTAGTTGCCGCACAGGACGTCCTGATACTCCATCACATAGACGCAGGAGAAGTCCCAGTCGATGCTGGTGATCTCCACGTCCCCCTCCACCTGTCCATAGGGGGCGGTGGTACACACATAGCCGTACTGGGTGACCAGGCGCAGGGTGTCCCCCTCCATACGCATCTCTGAAATATAGGCGTCGTGGAGGCTGTAAGGCGGCTCGGCAACAGGGGGCTTTACAAGGATCGCCATAGGTTTCGTCCTTTCCGGGAGCCGTGACGCTCCAATTCCTAATTCCTAACTCCTAATTCCTAACTCTCATCGTGTGTCGTATTTTTTGGGGTCAAAGACCCGCTCCGTATTCAGCAGGGAGGTGGCCGAGCGGCCGTGGCAGATGGCCAGAGCCAGGGCGTCGGCGGCGTCGTCGGGCCGGGGAATTTGTTTCATATTCAGCAGACGCTGGGTCATGAGCATCACCTGGCGCTTGTCCGCCCCCCCGTAACCCGCCACCGCCTGCTTGACCTGCATGGGGGTGTACTCAAATACCGGCACGCCCAGCTTCTCCGCCGCCAGGAGGATGACCCCACGGCCGTGGGCCACGGCGATGCCGGTGGTGATGTTCTTGCTGAAAAAGAGCTCCTCCACCGCCATCTCATCGGGGTGAAAGGTGTGGATGAGTTCCTCCATGTCGTTGGAGATTTGAAGCAGCCGGCTGGACAGGGGGATGCCCGGCGGCGTGGTGATGACCCCGTACTGAATGAGGGTGTTTTTCCCCCGCTGGGCGTTGACCACCCCGAAGCCGATGGTGGCCACACCGGGGTCGATGCCTAAGATAATCATGGATGCCTCCCCATGGAAAAGATACGTTGACATTGTACCACGGTTTCCCCAAAATGAAAAGGAGAACAAAGTTCCCTTGCCCTGTGACAATTTCCCTTTCTGGGCGGAGTTATAGGTGAAAGGAGGTGGCCGGTATGGAACAACAGCCGCTGCCCGGGAGCGGCTCCATGGCGGAGGTGATTGACCGCTATCAAACCACAGTATACGGCCTGGCGCTGGCCAGGCTGGGCAGCCCGGCAGATGCCGACGACGTGTTCCAGGAGGTCTTTCTGGCCTACTTCCAGTCGGGCAAGACCTTCCGGGACGAGGAGCACCGGAAAGCCTGGCTGCTGCGCACCACCCTGAATCTGTGCCGCCGCCTCACCCACTCCTCCTGGCGCAGGCGGACCGTCCCCCTGGAGGAGGGACAGGTCTCCCCGCTCCCCTTCCGGGAGCCGGAGGAGAACCGGGTGTGGCAGGCGCTGACCTCTCTGGAGGAGAACTACCGTCTCCCCCTCTATCTCTTCTATTTTCAGGAGCTGTCCACCCAGGAGATCGCCCATGTCCTCTCCCTGCGCCCGGGGACGGTGCGTATGCGCCTGTCCCGTGGCCGGGAACAGCTCCGCGCCCTGCTGAAAGGAGAATTTGACCATGAATAATGTGGACTTCACCGCCATGCAGCGCCAGCTCACCCCCAGCTCCCAGGCTCGTGCCGCGCTGGAGGCCCGGCTGGCGTCGGCTGCGTCCAGACGGCGCTCCAGCCGCTGGAAATACGGCCTGCTGGCCGCCTGTATCGCTCTGGCCCTGTGCGCCGCCCCCCTGGTCCGGCAGTATGTTGCTCCGCAGCACGCCGTCCAGAGCGGCACGCAGGGCGGGATCTCTTATGAAGAATACGCCGCACAGGAGGGAACCCTCACCCTGCCCAAGCTGAACATCTGGGATACCCAGCCCCCGTCGGAGAGCAGCGCCAACAGCTATGCCGCGGGGGAAGGGGTGAACCGGGATGCTGTCCAGAGCGATCTGGAGGCTCTGCTTGGCGGGTCGGTGCCCGGAATGCTGGACTGGGAGGGCCTGTCCGATCTGTGGGGCTACCTGGCTTTCGGTCCGCCAAAGGGAGCAAAGGAAGCGGTTCAGCCTCCCTTGGATGAATTGTTCTACGGCCACTTCTACGCCAGCTGTGACTGGGGGAAGTTTACCCTGATGGTAGGCGGCCTTGGCACAACCGTCTCCCCCGACGTCATTGGCCGCCCGGAGGACTACCCCGGCGACGCCCTCACCGTGATCGACGGGGTAGAGGTCCGGGCCGCCCGGTTCACGGATGCGGACGGCACCAGCTACGGCGAGGTGTCCTTTACCATGAAGAGCGGATACAGCGTCTTTTACTCGGTGAACGCCCCCTCCAGCCAACAGACCGAGGAGCTGCTGGCCCGGCTGGTGCAGCTGGCCGTGGTGGAAGAAAAGCTGGACCCCCAGGCCCTTACCCCGGAGGGGACCTCCTCTAACACCGGCGATGCCCCCGCCCAGGACGGCGCCCTCCCCTATGAGGATCTGATGGCTTACTTCTCCGCCCAGTACGGGCCGGACTGCTATCCGGATTGGTTTGCCGGGGCCTGGCTGGACAGTGTCTCGGGGAACCTGGTGGTGGCCCTGGCGGAGGGCTATGACGCCGCCCCTCTGGAGCAGGAGGTGCGGGAGGCTGCCGGAGACGCCGTGACCTTCTCCACCGCCCGGTACTCCTACGCCCACCTGCTCTCCCTCCAGGATCAGATCGACCGGCGGATGCAGGAGGAGGGTACCGCCTACGCCAGCTGGGTGGACGTGATGGAAAACCGGGTCCGGCTGGAGCTGGACGCCTCCTCCTCCGATCTGCTGGCCTTCCTGGCCCGGCTGGACCCAGCGGGGGATGCCGTTCAGGTGACGGAGGGCTCCGCCCCCACCACAGACGCTTGCTATGACACCCTGCCCGGGGCAGACTGATTGCCCCACTTGACAATTTTCCTCCCGAGGGCTACCATGTTTCTATTCTCAGACCCACAGGAGGAAATCGTATGGACGCTCAGACCTGTATTCTCACCCGGCGCAGCGTGCGCCAGTTCACCGACCAGCCCGTGCCTCACGAGCTGCTGGAGGATGTGGTGGCCCTGGCCGCCTATGCCCCCAGTTGGAAAAATACCCAGATCAGCCGCTACCTGGCCATTGAGGACCCCGCTGTGCGGGAGACCATCGCCTCGGAGTACTGCCTGGCCGGAGCCAACAACCCCGCCATCATTCGCAGCGCTCCCCTGCTGATCGCCCAGACCTTTGTGAAGAACCGCTGCGGCTACAACCGGGACGGCACCTTTACCACCGACCGGGAGGACGGCTGGCAGTATTACGACTGCGGCATCGCCGCCCAGACCTTCTGTCTGGCCGCCCATGACCTGGGACTGGCCACCGTCATCATGGGGGTCTTTGACCGCAAGCGTTTGCAGGAGTATCTCCAGGTGCCCGAGGATCAGGAGCTGATGGCCCTGATCGCGGTGGGCTATGCCGCCCAGGTGGGCGGCGCCCCCAAGCGCAAGGATGTGGACGTCCTTCTGTCCTGGAAGTAAGAAAAAAGCAGCGGCGGAACACTCCGCCGCTGCTTTTTTATGCAGAAGAACCATTCAGTTCCGCCGGTTCCCCAAAAACCGGAGCAGGTACACAAACAGGTTGATGAAGTCCATATACAACCACAGCGCGGAGAAAATGGACGCCTTTTCCATCATATCCGGGTAACCGGAATAGTAATAGTAGAAGTCCCGGATGCGCTGGGTGTCGTAGGCCGTATAGCCCAGGAAGATCGCGATGCCAAACAGGCAGCACAGGCTGTCCAGGGCGGTCATACCGGGGATAAACAGGGACAGAATCCCAAACAGGAGCAAAAAGATCAGTCCGGAGAGCAAAATGGGTCCAAAGCCGGCCAGATTGCGGCGGGTAAAGTGGCCGTAGGCGGCCAAAGCGCCGAAGTAGAGGGCGGTCACCAGAAAGACCAGGATCACACTGGTCAGCTGGAACAGATAGAGCCAGGTGGACACCGTCACGCCGATGAGAACCGAGTACGTTAGGAAGATTCCCTGGGCCGAAGCCACCGACATCTTCTGGATGCGCATAGACAGGGTCATGACCAGCACCAGCGTGGCCAGCGACAGCACCACAGGCAGCATAGGAATCATGGCATAGAGGTAGAGGGTGAAGTTGGTCACCCACCCCAGAATGGCCACCCCAAACGAGATCATCAGCCCCAGCATCATCCACAGGAAGGTGCGGGTGGTATACTGGGCCTCGGTAATGACTCCGCTGGGCGCACTGTAATCCCGATCCATATCACGGGGATCAAAATCCATAAAAAGCAGCTCCTTTCCAAAGGGCAGAAACGATCCCTCAACGTTCTCGCTGAGGCTGGCCTTATTATATCTGCTTTTAGGAGAAAAATCAATCGTGCCCTCTTCCCCCCTGCCGTCGAAGCCTGGAGAAGGAGGGGCGGAAGTTTTCCTTGCAATCCCGGAAAAAATATGGTATAGTATTCAGGCAGTTAAGTTGCAGGTGTAGTTCAATGGCAGAATGTCAGCTTCCCAAGCTGAACACGGGGGTTCGATTCCCCTCACCTGCTCCATAAGAAAAATCCCCGGAACCCTTGAAAAATCAGGAGTTCCGGGGATTTTTTGCGTTCTCCAATCCCCCGTGTAGAAATCAAAAATGGGTGATTTTTGATGGAATTGGTGGTGGAACTTGTGGTGGAAAAGTATTTAGGCTTCACCCTTAATCATACGCTCCGCAGCGTACACGGCGCCGCGGCCCAAAAGGCCCGTTCTTCTCCTCTTTACATACCCCGGCGCCGTTTCCCCGACGCCGGGGTTTTTTGCTATCCGTTTGCGCAGCCGCTGCGCCGGAGCTGCCGCAGGCGATTTGCCAGCACTCGCAGCTCCTGGGGCTGGTTGAAGGCGGAGACGCTTACCCGCACGGTCCCCCTCTCCAGGGTGCCCGCCGTCTGGTGGGCCAGAGGCGCACAGTGGAGCCCGGCCCGCACCGCGATGCCCTGGCGGCCCAGCCGCTCCCCCAGTTCCTCGCAGTCCATGCCCTCCATCTGGAAGGACAGCACACCCGCCTGGGCCTGGGGGTCCCGGGCGCGGAATACAGTGATACCCGGGATGGTCTCCAACTCCTGTCCAAAGCGGCGGATGAGCGCCCCCTCCCGGCGGCCGATGTGCTCCACGCCCCTGCGCCGGACAAAGTTCAGCCCCGCCAGCAGTCCGGCGATGCCCGCCACATTGTGGGTGCCCGCCTCCAGCCGGTCCGGGAGGAAATCAGGCATGGACTGTACCAACGAGGCCGACCCTGTTCCTCCCTCCAGCAGGGGCTGGGGCAGGGTGTCCCCACACAGCAGCAGCCCGGTGCCCTGGGGTCCATAGAGCCCCTTGTGGCCCGGCATAGCGATAAAAGCCGCCCCCAGGGCCTCCATATCCACCGGCACGCAGCCCGCCGACTGGGAGGCGTCTACAATGAGGGGCACCTGCCGCTCCCGGCACAGCCGGGCGATGTCCTCCACCGGCAGGATAAAGCCGAATACGTTGGACACGTGGCAGCAGATGACGGCGGACACCTCCGGCGTGATGGCCCGGCGGAAGGCCGCCACCGCCCCATCCCGGTCAAAAAGCGGACTGGCCGCCACCCGCACGGTGACGTTGGGAATGGCGTGGAGGGGCCGGGTGACGGCGTTGTGCTCATAGCCGGAAACGACCACGGTGCTCCCCGGGCGCACCAGGGTTTTCATCGCGATATTCAGGCCATGGGTGGCGTTGAAGGTAAAAACCACCTGCTCCGGGTCGGAGAGGTGGAACAGCTCCGCCGCCGCCTGACGGCAGGCAAAGGCGGTGTTCGCCGCAGCCATAGCCGCAGCGTGTCCCCCCCGTCCGGGACTGGCCAGATGGTTGATGGCCCAGGCCGTGGCCCGGGCCACCTGCGGGGGTTTTTGCAGAGTGGTGGCCGCACTGTCCAGATAGATCACAGGCCCACCTCCTGGTATCCACCGCCGTCCTGTGCCAGGAAAACCCGTTTGGGGAACAGATCCGCCCGGCGGAGCACTGCCAGGGCGTCCTCCAGATCCCGCTGGCGGATTTTCACACAGTGGCTGCACCCCTCCCCGGCAATCTGCCTTGGGGTGCGGAACAGATAAGCCGAGATCCCTGCCCGCCCCAGAGCGGCGGCGGTGCGCTGGGCGTAGGTGAGGGACCGGCAGATGATAAGATAATAGAGCATGACTGGGCTCCTTTCTCGGGGGCCGGGACCATGCCGCGTCCTTCTCCCCTGAGCCAGTCTATGCTCTATCTTTTTCTTTGCCCCTGCGGGGGCTTATGTTGTTTTCGGCTCCAGCAGGCACACCGCGTGGGCGGCAATGCCCTGCTCCGCGCCGGTAAAGCCCAGCTTCTCCTCGGTGGTGGCCTTCACATTCACCTGTTCCGGCGCTGCCTTCATGCGCCGGGCCAGGTTGTCCCGCATCTGGTCGATGTACGGGGCCAGCTTGGGCTTTTGGGCCAGGATGGTGGCGTCCACGTTGCCCACCTGCCAGCCCGCCTGATCCAGCAGGGCCATCACGTGGTCCAGCAGCACCAGGCTGTCCGCCCCCTTGTAGGCGGGGTCGGTGTCCGGGAAGTGGCGGCCGATGTCGCCCAGCGCTACCGCCCCCAGCAGGGCGTCCATCACCGCGTGGGTGAGCACGTCGGCGTCCGAGTGGCCCAGCAGTCCCAGGGTGTGGGGCACCTCCACCCCGCCCAGAATGAGCTTTCGCCCCTCCACCAGCCGGTGTACGTCATATCCATGTCCAATCCGCATTACGGCAGCCTCCCGTCTCTGGCGTCCAGAATGGCCTCCCCCAAAAACAGATCCAGGGGGGTGGTGATCTTGATGTTCTCCCGGCTGCCCTTGGTGAGGGATACCTTCATCCCCAGCCGCTCCACGGCGGCGCAGTCGTCGGTGAGTACCTCGCCGTCCTCCACCGCCTTCTGGACCGCCGCCTTGATCAGGCCGGCCTCAAACACCTGGGGAGTCTGCACCGCAAAGAGAGTATCCCGGTCCAGGGTCTCCACCGCCAGGCCGTTCTCGGCGCGCTTGATGGTGTCGGTGACGGGAATGGCAGGGGCGGCCGCGCCGGTTTCCTCCGCCTTGGCGAGCACCTCCCTCAAAACCTCCTGGGTGAGGAAGGGCCGGGCGCCGTCCTGGATGGCGATGAGCTCCGCGTCCTCCCGGACCTCCCGAAGGCCATGCAGCACCGAGTGGATGCGCTGCTCGCCCCCCACCACTACCTTGGACACCTTGTCCAGGGCAAAGGCCTTGCACAGCTGGCTCACCTCCACCAGCAGGTCCTCCCGGGTGACCACCACGATTTCCGTGATGTCCCCGCAGTTCTGGAACACCCGCAGGGTGCGCACCAGCACCGGCACGTCGGCCAGAGGGGCCAGCACCTTGTCGATGCCCTCCATCCGGGTGGCTGAGCCGGCGGCCACCACCACCGCCGACCAGATATGTGTCTTCTGCTTCCGCCCCAGGCGGGACAGCAATCCTGCCATATGTCTCACTCCTTGCAAAAGAGGAGCCCTGCCGGCCCCTCTTTCCCATCCTATTGTCTCACATCCGCGGTTATGTCTCAGGCCAGAGCGCTGTTGATGCGGGCCTCTACGTCCTCGTAGCTGCTGCTCTGGCACATGACGATCTCGGAGATCAGAATCTGCTTGGCCGAGTGGAGCATCTTCCGCTCCCCAGTGGACAGTCCCTTGTCCACGTCCCGGAGCATCAGGCCTTTCACCACCCGGGCCACCTCAAACAGGTCCCCGCTTTTCAGCCGCTCCATATTTTCCCGGTACCGGCGGTTCCAGTTCTGGGTCATCTCCACCGGAATATCCGGGATGGCCGCCAGGACCCGGTCCGCCTGCTCCTTGTCCACGATGGGCCGCACCCCGATCTCCTCGCAGTTCTCCGTGGGTACCATCACCACCATGGCACGTACCGGCAGCTTGAGCACATAGTAATCCCGCATGACCCCATTGACCTTCTTCTGTACGATACTGTCCACGATACCCGCCCCGTGCATGGGGTGGACTACCTTATCTCCGATCTGAAACAACGCCTACACCTCCAATTCAGTCCGGAAGACCTGAACCTGCATGTGCGCGCTGTTCTCTGGGCGGATTCAGTTCTCTCCGGAGCTCCTTTTCTATTCCCTTACTGTTCTGATTCAGGGCCTGATCGATTCTCTCCCGTGGGGTCACAGGGGATCCATATGCGCCGACGGACGTATATTCTCTTTTATTATAACCAGATTACCGCTCTTTGACAAGTTCTGTGTTGGATTTCCGGAACTTTTTACAAACTTTACAGAAACTTTCCCGAAATCCGGGCATAAAAAATGCCGCTCCCGGGCAAATCCGGGAGCGGCATTGGAAAAACAGAGGGAAAATTACTCCTCCTCGGGCTCCTCATCGTGAGCAGCCTCCAGCAGAGCGCGGATGGACAGGGAGACCTTCTTGTTCTCCATGTCGATGTCGGTGATCTTCACGTCCACCTTATCGCCCTCAGCCAGCACGTCGCTGGGCTTGTCGATGCGGTGATCGGCGATCTGGGAGATGTGGATCAGGCCATCCACGCCGGGAACGATCTCGGCGAAGGCGCCGAAGGTCATCAGCTTGACGATGCGCACGTTGGCAACGTCGCCCACCTGATAGGTGCTGGTGAACACCTGCCAGGGATCCTGGCTGTGGTCCTTCATGCCCAGAGAGATCTTCTTCTTCTCGTGGTCGGCAGAGATGACGTACACGTCCACGGTGTCGCCCACCTTCACCACCTCAGAGGGGTGCTTGATGCGGGACCAGGACAGCTCGGAGATGTGGACCATGCCGTCCACGCCGCCGATGTCCACGAAGGCGCCGTAAGAGGTCAGGCTCTTGACGGTGCCGGTGTAGTGCTT
>CALWYB010000012.1 GCA_944385665.1 uncultured Oscillospiraceae bacterium | reverse complement strand
CGCCTGCCCCGGATCGGCCACGGAAAGCTCTATTGGTACTGCGTCCAGCACGGCCTATTTTACCAGCTGGTGTAACGGCCCGGCCTGTGGTATACTAAAGAACACCACATCATATTAAGGGAGTATTTCTATGTCAGACCAGTTTTCCCGCACCCGCCTGCTCATCGGAGACGAACCCCTGGACCGCCTGGCCCAAGCCCGGGTAGCTGTATTCGGCGTGGGCGGCGTGGGTGGCTTTTGCGTTGAGGCCCTAGCACGAGCAGGTATTGGCACTTTACACCTCTACGACGATGACACCGTGTCCGAGAGCAATCTGAACCGCCAAATCGTGGCCCTCCACTCCACCCTGGGCCAGCCCAAGGCGGAGGTGATGGCCCGGCGGGTACGGGACATCAATCCCGCCTGTCAGGTGGAGGCCATCCGCATGTTTTACCTGCCGGAAAACGCCGAAAAGGTGGATTTTACCCAGTACGACTACGTGGTGGACTGCATCGACACGGTGGCAGCCAAGCTGGATTTAGTGGAAAGGTGTACTGCTTTACAAGTTCCGATTCTCAGTGCCATGGGCTCCGGAAACAAACTGGACCCCACCGCCTTCCGGGTCACCGATCTGAGCAAGACCCAGGGCTGTCCCCTGGCCCGGGTCATGCGCAAGGAGCTGCGGAAGCGGGGCATCACCCATCTGAAGGTGGTCTACTCCACCGAGGAGCCCCTCTCCCCCCGCCAGAGCGTCGAAGAGGATGCTCCTGCCGGAACGGATACCCGGCCACGCTCCTCTGCCCGGCGCTCCACCCCCGGCTCCATCTCCTTTGTCCCCGCCGCCGCCGGACTGGTGGTGGCCAGCGCAGTCATTCGGGACTTAGGGCAATTCTGAGCATCAAAAATCCGCACCCCGTGGGGTGCGGATTTTTTCATTTCTTCAGCTTGCTGATACCGCTCAGCCGGTCCAGAGCCTGAGCCAACGTGTCCTCCCGCTTGGCAAAGTGGAGCCGAATGAGATGGTTCACATCCTCCCGGAAGAAACTGGAGCCGGGAACGGCCCCCACGCCCACCTTGGTGGCCAGATCCTCGCAGAAGGCGAGATCGCTGTCGTATCCGTATTCCGAAATGTCCAGCATCACGTAGTAGGCCCCCTGGGGCACGTTGTGGCGGATACCCAGGTCGTCCAGCCCGTTCAGGAAGAACTCCCGCTTCTTGGCGTAAGTCTGCTGGAGCTGGGCGTAGTACTCCTCCCCCATGGTCAGCCCGGGAATGGCCGCCTCCTGGAGAGGAGCCGCCGCCCCCACGGTGAGGAAGTCGTGGACCTTCTTGGCCACTTCAATGATCTCCGCCGGGGCGATGAGATAGCCCAGCCGCCAGCCGGTGATGGAGTAGGTCTTGGACAGGGAGCTGCACGAAATGGTGCGCTGGAACATACCGGGCAGGCTGGCAAAGTAGGTATGCCGGTATGGCGCGTAGACGATGTGCTCGTAGACCTCGTCGGTAATGACATAGGCGTCGTACTTTTCCGCCAGGGATGCAATGGTCTCAAGCTCTGTCAAGGTAAATACCTTGCCGCACGGATTGGAGGGGTTGCACAGGATCAGGGCCTTGGCCCCCTGGCGGAAGGCGTCCTCCAACACCTCCGGATCAAAGTGGTACTCCGGCGGCACCAGGGGCACATAGATGGGCTGGGCTCCGGAGAGGATGGCGTCCGCCCCGTAATTTTCATAGAAGGGGGAAAACACCGCCACCTTGTCCCCCGGGTCCACCACCGTCATCATGGCGCACATCATGGCCTCGGTGGAGCCGCAGGTGACCAGCACCTGGCGGTCCGGGTCGATGGGCAGGCCCATAAAATGGCTCTGCTTGGCGGCCAGGGCTTGGCGGAAGTTCTCCGCCCCCCCAGGTAACCGCATACTGATGGGGTCCCTCCCGGCTCACCTGGGAGAGCCGGTCCAGCAGAGGCTGGGGCGGGTCAAAGTCGGGAAAGCCCTGGGACAGGTTCACCGCATCGCACTGGTTGCACACCCGGGTCATGCGGCGGATCACCGAGTCGGTAAAGGTGCCCGTTCGGGCGGACAGGGGTTTCATACACATGCCTCCTATATGGAAAGGGCCGAGGCTTTACCCCGGCCCTTGTTTCTATGGTTTCTTACAGCTGAGCCCGGTGGAAGACCTTCTTGCCCTTGCGGATCATCAGGCCGTCGCCGGACAGGTCGTCTGCAGTGTAGCGCTGGTTCACGTCGGCCACCTTCTGGTCGTTGACGGTGACACCGCCCTGCTCCACCAGACGGCGGGCCTCCTTCTTGGAGGGGGCCAGCTTGCAGGTGACCATCAGGTCCAGGATGCCGATGGAGCCGTCGGTGAGATTGTCCTGGGTGAGGGTGGTGGAGGGCACGTTGCTCATGTCGCCGCCGCCCACAAACAGAGCCTTGGCCGCGTCCTGAGCCTTCTTGGCCTCCTCCTCGCCGTGGACCAGCTTGGTCAGCTCAAAGGCCAGGATCTCCTTGGCGGTGTTGAGCTGGCTGCCCTCCCACTTGTCCATTTCGTCGATCTGCTCCAGAGGCAGGAAGGTGAGCATGCGCAGGCACTTGAGCACGTCCTGGTCACCCACGTTGCGCCAGTACTGATAGAACTCGTAGGGAGAGGTCTTGTTGGGGTCCAGCCACACGGCGCCCTTGGCGGTCTTGCCCATCTTCTTGCCCTCGGAGTTGAGCAGCAGGGTGATGGTCATGGCGTGGGCGTCCTTGCCCAGCTTGCGGCGGATGAGCTCGGTGCCGCCCAGCATGTTGGACCACTGGTCGTCGCCGCCGAACTGCATGTTGCAGCCGTAGTGCTGGAAGAGGTAGTAGAAGTCGTAGGACTGCATGATCATGTAGTTGAACTCCAGGAAGCTCAGGCCCTTCTCCATGCGCTGCTTGTAGCACTCGGCCCGGAGCATGTTGTTCACCGAGAAGCAGGCGCCCACATCCCGGAGAACCTCAATGTAGTTGAGCTTCATGAGCCAGTCGGCGTTGTTGAGCATCATAGCCTTGCCCTCGCCGAACTCAATGAAGCGCTCCATCTGCTTTTTGAAGCAGTCGCAGTTGTGCTGGATGGTCTCCACGGTCATCATGGAGCGCATGTCGGTGCGGCCGGAGGGGTCGCCAATCATGCCGGTGCCGCCGCCGATGAGGGCGATGGGCCGGTTGCCCGCCATCTGGAGCCGCTTCATCAGGCACAGGGCCATGAAGTGACCCACGTGGAGGGAGTCGGCGGTGGGGTCAAAGCCAATGTAGAAAACGGCGCGGCCCTCATTGATCATCTTGGAGATCTCTTCCTCGTTGGTGACCTGGGCGATGAGGCCCCGGGCCTTCAGTTCTTCGTAGCAAGTCATATTCCTTTACTCCTTTATCAAATATGTTAATTTCCACGTATTTTCTCTGGTTTCTGCTGCTTTGCCCGGCAGACGTTGTAGACGATGACGCCGCCGATGACAATGGCCGCCCCGACGAGGGCCATGGGACCCATCTTCTCTCCGTAAAATACCGCCACCAGGATGGGATTGAGCACCGGTTCAATGCCGGAGACCAGGCTGGCTGTGACCGGGGGCGTGGTCTTGAGGCCATGGGTGAGCAGGATATAGGCCACCGCCACCTGGAACACCCCAAGCACCACAAGGCTTGTAACGGCAGGGGCTGAAAAGTCCGTTTCCTTGACAAGAAACGGCAGCCCGGTAATGGCCGAGAGCACATCTCCCCAGAACACGGAGGAGATGGCGTCGCTGTCAGGCAGGTCATTGAGGAGGAACACCCCAGCGTAGGCCAGACCGGACAGGAGAGCCAGCAGGTTGCCCAGCCCCCCTCCCATCTCCAGGCTGTCCAAAAAGAAGAACACCACGCCGCCAAAGACCACCACGCAGGTGATGACATCCAGCTTTTGGGGACGGCGGTGAAAGAACAGCAGGGTGATGAGCAGGACAAAGATGGGGGCGGTAAACTGGAGGACGATGGTGTTGGCCGCGGTGGTCAGCTTGTTGGCCATGGAGAACAGGGCGTTGCAGCCAAAGACCGAAACCGCTCCCAGTGCGATCCAGCGGTTGAGGCGCAGGGGATGCCTGACCAAAACGAGGTAGCCACCAATCACCACCAGGGCGATGGCGGTGCGTCCGCCGTTGATGGCCATGCCGTTCCAGGGAATGAGCTTGATGCACAGTCCCCCGATGCTGTACAGAAGAGCGGCGGCAAACACACATAGGGTGCCCGTTTGGCTCTTGGTCATATCATGCCCCCTTTCCACGGAAAAAGCCCTCTGTCCGAAGTTCGGACAGAGGGCATGAAATGCGGTACCACCTCTGGTTCGCCCCTGCCTCGCGGCAGAGACCTTACGGAGTGCGTGACTCCCTCGCAGTAACGGGCGAAACCCGGCCTGTCCCCTACCCACGCCAATCAGCGCTTCAGGCGGCTGCTCCAAGGGGTAAGTTCACAGGGCACCCTCTCCCCCTTTCACCGGCCGGGGGCTCTCTGCGCAGGGACGCGCTCTGCTAAAATCCTTTTCCTCGCAATAAAGGAACTGTAGCATAGTTTTCAGGGATTGTCAAGGGCCGATTTGCGCCATCGTCTCACAATTTTGTGATAAGGATGTTACAGTCCGGGCAGAGAAACGTGCCCGGCAGCTTTTTGGGAAAAAAGCCGATTTTCGTGACTTTACCCAGCACTCTCCCCTTCAGGCTTTGAATGTTCCGCTCACTAGCCCAGCCAACATCGGAAGGCGACACCCCTCTGGAAGCCAAAACACGGCTTTTTGTGAGAGACCGTATAACTGGCCGCGGTTCATTTCCTTCCCACAGTAGGGACACATCATGGTATCCACACGGTCCACCTGCCTTCCTCGTCAGAAATAAATTTATCTACCTGCTCTGGTCCGCCCCTGCCTCGCGGCAGAGGCCTTGCGGAATGTGTGACTCTCTGGCCATAACGGGTGAAGCCCACCAGTCCCCTCTTTCTCCGTCTGGGAGGCTCTGCACAGGGTATGCCTTGCTGAGGTTATCCCTGTTTTTCCCTTTGTGAACCGCTGGAACCTAGTTTGGTCCACCGTCACCCTTGCAGACTCAGAGGCAAAGCGAAGCTTTGCACAACGTTCTTTGCCAAGCTTTCTTTCAAGAAAGCTTGCGGGCGACGCCGGTGCGAATGGCGGCCTCGGCCACCGCCTTGGCCACCGCGGGCACCACCCGCTTATCAAAGGCGGCGGGGATGATGTTGTTCTCATTGAGCTCGTCATCGGGAATGATGGAGGCCAGAGCCATGGCGGCGGCCATCTTCATCTCCTCGTTGATGTCGCTGGCCCGCACGTCCAGAGCGCCCCGGAAGATGCCCGGGAAGGCCAGGACGTTGTTGATCTGGTTGGGGTAGTCGCTGCGGCCGGTGGAGACCACCTTGGCGCCGCCCGCCTTGGCGTCGTCGGGGAAGATCTCGGGGGTGGGGTTGGCGCAGGCAAAGACGATGGCGTCCTTGTTCATGGTCTTGACCATCTCGGTGGTCACCAGGTTGGGGGCGGACACGCCGATAAACACATCGGCCCCCACCATCATGTCGGCCAGGGTGCCCTTGCGCTTGTCCAGATTGGTGCGCTTGGCAATCTCCTGCTGGGCCCAGTTCATGTCGGGGTTGCCCTCGTACAGGGCGCCAAACTTATCGCACAGGGTGATGTCCTTGAATCCAGCCTCCAGCAGCAGCTTGGTGATGGAGATGGCGGCGGAGCCGGCTCCGGAGAAGACGATGCGCACCTCCTCCTTCTTCTTCCCTACCACCTTCAGGGCATTGGTCAGACCCGCCAGGGCGATGATGGCGGTGCCGTGCTGGTCGTCGTGGAAAACGGGGATGTCGCACATCTCTTTTAACCGGCGCTCGATTTCAAAGCACCGGGGAGCGGCGATGTCCTCCAGGTTGATGCCGCCGAAGGAGCCGGAGATGTTGTACACGGTCTGGACAAACTCGTCCACGTCCTTGGTCTTGACGCACAGCGGGAAGGCATCCACGTCGGCAAAGCGCTTGAAGAGCACGCACTTGCCCTCCATGACGGGCATACCGGCCTCGGGGCCGATGTCGCCCAGGCCCAGCACGGCGGTGCCATCGGTGATGACGGCCACCAGGTTGTGGCGGCGGGTGAGCTCATAGCTCTTCTCGGGGTGCTTCTGGATCTCCAGGCAGGGCTGGGCCACGCCGGGGGTATAGGCCAGAGACAGCTCCTCCTTGTTTCCGGCGGGTACGGTGGCGATGACCTCGATCTTGCCCTTCCACTCCCCGTGCAGACGCAGGGACTCCTTCGCGTAATCCATAAACAGTTCCTCTCTTTCTATGTGAGTCAACAAAAGATTTGTTTTGTTTCCTTGTCCCCCGTCCGGGACATAATATAGGCTCATTATACCACCCCTCCGCCCTCACCCGCAATAGGAAAGCGCCTCCCGAACTGAGAGGCGCTTTTCCTCATAAAATAATGCAGATGAGTCCGCCGGAGCCCTCGTTGATGATGCGCTGGAGGGTCTCCCGCAGCTTCTCCCGGGCGTCCTCTGGCATGCGCTTGACCTTGGCGTTCAGGTCCTCCCCCACCAGTTCGTGGAAGGACTTGCCGAAAATGTTGGACTGCCAGATCTTGGCCGTGTCCCCCTCAAACTCCTGGAGCAGGTAGTGGATCATCTCCTCGCTTTGCTTCTCGCTGCCCACAATAGGTGATACCTCGGTCTCAATATCTGCCCGGATCATGTGGATTGAGGGGGCGCTTGCCTTCAATCGTACGCCATAGCGTCCCCCCTGCCGCACGATCTCTGGCTCCTCCAGCACCAGGGAGTCGATGGAGGGCACCACGATGCCGTAGCCCGTCTCCTCTACTTCTTTCAGAGCGTCGGCCACCTTGTCGTAGGAGGCCTTCACCTGGGCCAGCTGGGTGAGCAGGGCCATCAGATCCCCGTCGTTGCCGATCTGGAAGCCGGACTGCTGGGAGATGGTGTCATAGAACAGGGAGCGGGGCAGCTCCAGGCTGACGCAGGCCAGGCCGGTGCCCAGGTCGATGGAGGTCACCCGGGCCTGGCTGACCTGTTCGCACTCCCCCATGGACTCCACCGCCTGCTCCACGTCCCGGATGCGGCCCAGCTGGCCTGCCCCCTGGCGGATGGCCTCGTAGAGGGCGGCTTTGATGGGGTGCTCCTGGGGCAGGGCGTCCACCCAGGGGGGCAGAAACAGGTCCATCTCCTTAAGAGGGAACTCGTAGAGCACCTGCTTGAGCAAGGCGCTCACGTCCTCCTCCTCCATTTCCAGGCAATTGGCGGCCACGCAGGTGACCTGGTGGCGTTGAGCGATCTCGTCCCGGATGGCCCGCGCCCGCTCCGAGTTGGGATGGGCGGAGTTGAGGAGCACCAGGAAGGGCTTGCCCAGCTCTTTGAGTTCCCGGATCACCCGCTCCTCCGCCTCCAGGTAGTCCTCCCGGGGAATTTCTGTGATGGTCCCGTCTGTGGTGACCACGATGCCGATGGTGGAGTGCTCGGCAATCACCTTCCGGGTGCCCACCTCGGCGGCCTCGGACATGGGGATCTCATGGTCAAACCAGGGGGTGGTGACCATCCGCTCCGTCTCTCCCTCCAGCTGACCCACCGCCCCGGGCACCATATAGCCCACGCAGTCGATGAGCCGCACCTGGAAGGCCGCCGACCCATCCATGGAGACGGTCACCGCCTCCTCGGGGACGAATTTGGGCTCCGCCGTCATGATAGTGCGGCCCGAGCCGCTCTGGGGCAGCTCATCCCGGGCCCGCTCCCGGCGGTAGACGTTTTCGATGTTAGGGATGACCAGGCTCTCCATCACCCGCTTGATAAAGGTGGACTTGCCGGTGCGCACCGGCCCTACCACCCCGATGTAGATATCGCCGTCCGTCCGGTGGGCGATATCCTCATAGATCTTGCGTTCTTCCACTGCCATTCCTCCCTTTTGGCTTGCCTTGGTATTTCGTTACCACTGTATGAGGATAAGCTGTGAAATAGAACCGGCCCTTCCCCTACACAAAAACACGCGCCCCGATCTCGGGGCGCGTGTTCCGCCGCTTTTAAAAGGAAGATGGGATGAGCAGCATTTTTCCCGTGGGCAGGCTCCCCTCCTCCAGCTGGTTGGCCTGGAGGATCTGGTTCTGGGTGGTGGCGTAGGCCTTGGCAATGTCCCACAGGGTCTCTCCCGGCGAGGCCAGGCGCAGCACCACCGAGGGCTGCTGCCCCTCCTGCTTGCTCCGGGGGTCTCCCAGGGAAGCGGAGCTCACCGCCAGCGCCCGCTGGGGCTGGAGGAGCTGGAACTGGAATTCGGCGGTGAAGCGCACCTCCAGACCGCCCGCCGCCGGGGTGGCAAACACCTCTCCCGGACACAGCAGGTGGCAGCGGCACACTGCCCCGGCAGGGGCCTCCAGGCGGCAGCTGAGGGGCAGAGTGCGCTGGAAGGCCTGCACCGCCTCCTCCTCGTCCAGATAGAGGACGGTAACCAGGGCCGAACCGGTGAGCACGATCTCATTTCCCTCCCGGCTCTGGGTGATCTCCCCCAGATTGACCCAGCTGTCCACCACGCTCCGGGGCATGGCCCCGGTCTCCAGCAGCTCCCGCACATTCTGAGCCCGGCTGGACTGGTCCACCAGCTTCCAAAGGGTCTGTTCCTCCCGGTCCACCTGGGTCTCCCAGGCGGTGCTGTACAGATCCTGCAAGAGCTGCACCGGACGGCGGCACCACACCTGGGCCTGAGCCAGCAGGTCCAGGGTGAGTTCCAGACTGCGTCCATCCTCCCCGCTGGGCAGGCAACTGACCTGGGTAAGCTCCAGATCCATCCGGCACTCGCCCCCCTCGCCCATGCCGGGCACCTCCATCACCTGGGAGAAGGGCATGGACTCCCGGTAGGGAGTCAGGGCGCCTCCCGCCTCCTGGACCAGCAGCTGGAGCTCCACAGTACCCTTGAAGATGAGCTTGCTGCCGATGAGCTTACACTCCCCGCACACGGGCTGGGCCTGGCAGGAGAGCACCTCCATCCCCTCCCCCTGGCCGCCGTTCAACCGGATCTGGTCGGTAAAGGGAAAGGGCTTCTCCTGGACGGCGCACAGCTGGTAGGTCTCCGCCTGGGCGATCATCTGCTCCACCTTGTGCTCCTCCGGCTCCAGCACCGCCTGGCAGACCATGTGCTCGGTGGGTTGGAAGGCAGTGACCTCCACCGCCAGATCCACCCGCAGCAGCACTTTTCTGGGATTGAGGGCCCGGGCCTCCGCCCCCCGCACCCGGGCGCAGGCGTACACCGTTCCCTGGGGCGTGAGTCCCGGCGCCTCCATCTGGCTGGTGAAGGGCAGGGCTGCCTCCAGGCGGCGCAGACCGCCTCCCTCCTCCGGCTGATAGAGCACCACCGCCCGCACACTGCCACTGACCTCCGCCAGCCCCTCCCGGGCCTGCTTGCCGTTGAGGGTGGCCTGGGCACACACGGCCACGATGCGCAGCATGTCCGGACAGGCGTCGGGAACGATGGTCTCCAGAGTCTCCTCCTGGCACACCGTCCCGCTGGAAACCACCTCATAGCAGTGGGTCACTTCCCGGTCAAATTCCAATTCCATACTGTCCTCTCCCTTTTCCTTGAGTGTCCCGCCGCGGCGGGCTTTCCGGCTTTGGGACACTATATGCGCCGGAGAGGCCCCTTATGTATGAAAAAACAAGACTCCCCCCTTCAAACCCGCAGAGTTTGAAAGGGGGAGGTCCCTCACGGCTCCCGGCGCAGGCCAAACAGCCGGCGCAGCAGACCCCGCAGACACTTCGGGGAGCGTACCACCACAATGCCCATGTATATGCCTCCCTCCTGACAGACTGTACTTTAGTATATGGCCCGCCCCCCTCCTTTGACACAAAAAATGCGGGACGCCTCAAGGCGTCCCGCAGAAAAGGTTTATTTTCGTTCCCAGTCGGGGATCTGCTTGGCCTGCTCGTAGAGGCGCACGTAGCTGTCGTGGCGGCTCTTGGCGATCTTCCCCGCCTTCACCGCCGCCAGCACGGCGCATCCCTTCTCCTTCACATGGGCGCAGTCCTGAAACTGGCACTGGTCCACGTAGGGAGCAAACTCCCGGAACCGTCCGGCCAGCTCCTCCTTGCGGCACAGCTCCATCCTGTCCACGTCAAAGGACGAGAACCCCGGAGTGTCCGCCACCACGCCGCCGCAGCTCAGCCGCACCAGCTCCACGTGGCGGGTGGTGTGCCGGCCCCGGCCCAGCTTGTCGCTGACCTCCCCGGTCTTCAGGGCGATGCCCGGTTCCAGGGCGTTGAGGATGCTGGACTTGCCCACGCCGGAGTTTCCTGTAAAGGCGGATACCTTGCCAGAAATCAGTTCCTTCAACTGGTCGATACCCTCCCCGGTCTCGGCACTCACCGCCAGAGCCTGGTAGCCCGCGCCCCGGTAGAGCTCCACCAGCTCCTCCCCGGAGGCCAGGTCGCACTTGTTGACGCACACGATGCTCTCGCAGTGGTTTCCTTCGGCGATGGCAATGACCCGGTCAATGAGGAAGGGGTCGGTCACCGGGATGGACTGGGAGGCGATGATGACCAGCTGGTCGATGTTGGCCACGGCGGGCCGGGCAAACTGGTTTTTCCGGGGCAGGATGGCGTCCAGCGCTCCCTGTCCGTTATCCAGCGGGGTGAACGCCACCCGGTCCCCCACCAAAGGGGTCATTTTCTCATGGCGCAGCTTTCCGCGCCCCCGGCAGGCGGTCACCGTGCCGGCGCCGTCATCCACATAGTAGAAGCCGCTGAGGGCTTTTGTAATGATTCCTTCCATCAGCTGTCAAAGTCCACTGTCTGGTCGTAGGACTTGGCGCCGTCGATATACACGGTGTACACCTGCTTGCCGGTTCCCTTCAGGTCCAGCTGGAAGCCGCTTTCCAGGTTGGTGTCGTAGCTCCCGCTATGCAGCCTGCTGCCCTGGGCGTCATAGACCTCCACGTTAACGGTGGTGCCGGTATCGGGCAGGGGGAAGGTGACCGTCTTGGTTACTTCGCTGGGGATGGGCTGGGTGTTGGGGTCGGGGCCGTCGCTGATGATGATGTTGATCTGAGTACCCTGATCCACTTTGCTCCCCTCGTTCACCGACTGGAAGCACACCTGGCCCTCCGGGTAGTCGCTGCTGTATTCGTGCTGCACACTGCCGATGTCCAGGCCCACGCTGTCCAGCATCTTACGGGCCATATCCTCGGTTTTGCCCAGCAGCCCGGGCATATCCACCGGCTGAGTATCCTTGCCCAGGCTGACTACCAGATACACGGTGGTGCCGTCGGTAAGGGCCTCGCCCTCCGCGGGGATGGTGGAGATGACGTGATCCTTTTCGATCTCGTCGTTATACTCGGTCTTGGAGGTGAAGTCGATCTTCAGGGTCAGGTTGTTCTTCTTGGCCAGGGTGTTCAGGTCACTGTTGGCATCCCGGTAGTCCTTATCCAGCATGTTAGGCATAAGCACCTCGTTGGCCTTTCCAGTGCTGAGCACCACCTGGATCACCGTGCCGGTGTTGGCGGTGACGGTGCTGTTGGCGGTGGGATCCTGGCTGATAATGGTGCCGGCGGGCTGGTCGCTCTCCTTCTCCTGGACGATCTCCAGAGTGAAGTCGCCCAGCAGGTCGGTGTCTTCCGAGGCCTCGCTGTACAGAAGGCCGGTCACCTGAGGCACCCGCTTGGTTTCTCCCGCCTGGAAGCTGCCGGAAAAGACGGTGGAGAACATGATGAACACCAGGGCGGCCACAAAGACCAGGATAGCGGCCACTGCGCCGATGATGGGCCAGTTGGGTCCCCGGCGCTCGTCCTCCTCGTCCTCGTCCTCTTCGTCCTCCACCCGGCGGCTGCGCCGCTCCGGGCGCTCGGACCGGGACTGGTTCATCTCCCGGCGGCCCGATGTGCCGTGGGAACCGTGGGAGGTGGTCATGTGGATCTGGGTACGCTCCAGGTCCTCCTCCTCGGGGAGCAGCTCACTGGGGCTGTAATCGAAGTTGATGTTGGGATTCTTGCGGAACTCCTCCAGGTCAGCCAGCATGGCGTCGGCGGAGGGGTAGCGGTTGTCCGGGTTGGGGGCCATGGCCTTCATGGTGATGGCCTCCAGCGCCTCGGGAATGGTGGGATCGATCTCCCGGGGAGACAGGGGAATGGAGTTGATGTGCTGGATGGCCACCGAGACGGGGGTGTCCCCCTCGAAAGGCAGGCGGCCGGTAATCATCTCGTAGAGCACCACGCCGGCAGAGTACAGGTCGGAGCGGGCGTCGATGTGGCTGCCCCGGGCCTGCTCGGGGGAGATGTAGTGCACCGAACCCAGGGCCTCCTGGGTGAGGGTGCTGTGGCCCCCGGAGGTCACCCGGGCGATGCCGAAGTCGGCCACCTTCACGCTGCCGTCCCGGAGCACCATAATGTTGTGGGGCTTGATGTCCCGGTGGATGATGCCCCGGCTGTGGGCGTGGCCCAGGGCCTTCACGATCTGGGTGATGAAGTGGAGGGCCTCCCGCCAGTTGAGCTTGTTCCCCTTCTTCTGCATGTACTGCTTGAGCGTGATGCCGTCGATGAGCTCCATGACGATGTATTCGATGTCGGAGGAGCGGCTCACGTCATACACGGCCACGATGTTGGGGTGAGACAGCATGGCCACGGCCTGGGACTCGTCATGGAAGCGGCGGCGCAGCTCGGCGTCCTGGGCCAGGTCATCCCGCAGGATCTTGATGGCCACCAGACGGTTGAGCCGGTGGCAGCGGGCCTTGTAGACCCGGGCCATGCCGCCCACACCGATGAGTTCCAGAATTTCATATCGATTGTCGAGTAATTTACCGATGTACTGATCCATGGTAAATATCCTCCTTTGTAGGCTTTCCCAGTGGGGCTGGGGTTTGACTGGTTTGGGCGTTACACGTCAGCACTGAATCAGCACCGCCGTCACATTGTCCGGCGCCCCCCGGTGCAGGGCGATATCCAGCAGGCGGCGGCAGCAGGTGCACGCCTCGCCCCCATGGATCACTTCGTACAAAATCTCCTGTTCGGAGACCACATTGCTCAGCCCGTCGCTGCACAGCAGCAGAAAATCTCCCTCCCTGAGCTTTTGGAGGAACAGATCCGCCCGCAGATCCGGCTCTGCACCCAGAGCGCGGGTGATCAGGTTCTTGTGGGGATGGACTCTGGCCTGGTCGGGGGTCAGCTCCCCCCGCTGCACCAGGTCCTCCACCAGGGAGTGGTCCCGGGTCACCCGGACGATCCCCTTCTCTTCCGACAGGTGGTAGGCCCGGCTGTCCCCCTCGTTGAGGATCAGGGCCTCCCCATCCTCCACCAGGGCGGCCACGATGGTGGTGCCCATGCCGCCGCAGTCGGGCTCGGTGACGGCCCGGTGGAAGATCTGCTCGTTGGCGCTGGCCGCGGAGCGCTCCATCCGGCTCCGGTTGGACTGTCCAACCCGGCCCTCGTCCTGTAAAAACTCTCGCATGAAGATGTCCACCGCCATGGAACTGGCCACATTGCCGGCCTTTGCTCCGCCCATGCCGTCGCACACCAGGGCCACCACCCGCCCGTCGGGCAGGATCTGGTGGGCGAAGGCGTCCTGATTCTGTGTCCGGATCACACCGCGGTCGGTGATACCCCACACATTCATGGCACATCTTCCTTTCTTCCGGCGTCCCTGAGACCGCCTTCCTGTTTTCTTGCTTTCTCCCCCATGGCCTTGCGCCGCAGCTGACCGCAGGAGGCGTCAATGTCGCTGCCCAGCCTGCGGCGGACGGTGACGGTGACGCCGTGGTGCTCCAGGCGTTTTTGGAAGGCCGCCACCCGGCGGCTGGGCTTCAGGGGGCTCTCCTCCACGTCGTTGAGGGGGATGAGGTTCACATGCCCCGGCGTCCCCTTCAGCAGGCCGGCCAGCAGGTCGGCCTGGCGGTCGGAGTCGTTGACTCCGTCGATCATGGCGTACTCATAAGAGATCCGCCGCCCGGTGACCTCAAAGTACCGGCGGCAGGTGTCCATCAGCCGCTCCACCCCCACCGCGCGGTTCACCGGCATGATTTTGGACCGGGTCTCGTCATCGGGGGCGTGCAGGGAGACAGACAACGTTAATTGTAACCCACGTTGGGCCAATTTGTCAATTTGATCTACCAATCCGCAGGTGGACAGGGAGATGTGGCGCATGCCGATATTCAGCCCATCGGGGTGGTTGACCAGGGTGAGAAACTTCATCACCGTGTCAAAGTTGTCCAGGGGCTCCCCAATGCCCATCAGCACGATGTTGGAGATGGGGGCGCCGCTGTCCAGCTGGGTAAAGAGCACCTGGTCCACCATCTCCGCGGGGGTCAGATTTCGCACCTTGCCCGCCAGGGTGGAGGCACAGAAGGCGCACCCCATACGGCAACCCACCTGGCTGGAGACGCAGACGGTGTTGCCGTGCTTATAGCGCATGAGCACCGTCTCGATGCAGTTGCCGTCCCCCAGCTCCCAGAGATATTTAATGGTACCGTCCAGCTGGGACACCTGCTTACGGGCCACCTTAGGCACGGTGAGAAAGCAGGTCTCCTTCAGCTTCTCCCGCAGGGACTTGGACAGGTCGGTCATCTCATCAAAGGATGTGACCCCCCGGTAGATCCAGCGAAAGATCTGCTTGGCCCGGAAGCCGGGCTCTCCCTGGCTCTTGAGCCAGGCGGTCAGCTCCTCCAGGGTCATGGACTTGATATCGGTCAAGAGGGCTCCCCTCCCTTTCGCAGTTTGCAGATGAAGAATCCGTCGGTGCCGTGGACCTGAGGCCACAGGGTGATCTCCCCCTGGGGCACCTCCCCCGCCGGACCGGGCAAGATGAACCCCTCCCGGACAAACTCCGGGTGCTTTTGCAGGAAGGCATCCACCACCTCCTGGTTCTCTCGGGGCAGAACGGTACAGGTGGAGTACATGAGCAAGCCGTTTGGCTTTACATAGCCCGCGGCGTTTTCCAGAATAGCCTCCTGCACCTGGGGCAGGCCCTCCAGGGGCTTGGGGTCCTTGTAGCGGATATCCGGCTTTTTCCGGATGACACCCAAACCGGAGCAGGGGGCGTCCACCAGCACCAGATCGAAGGCGGACTCCCACTCCTCCCGCCGCACCTTGCCGTCGGCGGTCATGGGGGTGATGATGGACAGGCCCAGCCGGTCGGCTCCGGCCTGGATCAGCTTCTTCTTGTGGGGATGGAGGTCGCAGGAGATAATCTCCCCCTGGTTCTCCATCTGGATGGCGGCGGCAAAGCTCTTGCCGCCGGGGGCGGCGCACACGTCCAGCACCCGCATCCCGGGCGCGGCTCCCGAGGCCATGGCCATCAGCCGGGAAGCCGGGTCCTGGATGTAGAAAAGACCCTGCTGATAGGCGTCCAGCCGCTCCAGATTGCCCGTCTTATTCAGAATGAGACAGTTTTCCAGCCAGGGGTGGGGGGTGACCTCCACCTTCTGCTCAGCCAGCCGCTCCGCCGTCTCCTGGGCGGTGGCCTTGGTGGTGTTCACCATGGCGGTGATGGCGGGGTGGCTATTATCAGCCTGGAGAAATTCCGCCGTCCCCTCGCTGCCCAGCAGAGGCAGCAGCAGCTCCACCAGCCATACCGGGTGGCTGTATAGGGTGCTGAGATACTGGGCCGGGTCGTTCTGGGGGATGGTGGGCAGCTGATTCAAATTCCGCTGGATGCTGCGGAGGATGGCGTTGACCATCCCCGGCGCCCGGGGGTTCTTGCAGTGGGTGCGGGTGAGCTCCACCGAGCTGTTTACCGCCGCGCTCTGGGGAATTTTGCTCAAAAAGAGCATCTGGTACAGCCCCAGGCGGAGAGCCTGCACCACCTTGCTCTCCATGCGCCGCAGGGGGATGTTGGAGAACTTGGAGAGGTAGAAGTCCAGAAGCATCTCATTCTGCACCACTCCAAAGCACAGCTGGGTGGCCAGAGCGGCCTCCCGGCCCTCCAGTCCCCCGGCGGCCAGCTGCTTTTTCAGCGCGCCGTCCGACCAGCCTCCCTGCCGGTGGCAGGTATTCAGCGTCAACAGTGCCGCCTCCCGTGCATCCATCACTCTCGCCCCTTCTCTCTTTCTCAAATCCTTGGAATATCTTATCTGTAAATTGTTTATACCTTACACAATAGTTTAGTATAGTTCAGTCTGTATTCGGTCCGGCCTCAGCCCACCGTCACCGGATGTCCGGCCAGGTAGTTGGCCGCCGACATCCGCCGGGAGCCGGGAGCCTGGATCTCGGTCAAGCGGATCACCTTGCCATCCCCACAGGCCACGTCGATTCCCGCCTTTCCGGCGGCGATCACCGTGCCGGGCGCCTTCTTGGTCTCCGTCCCCGGTTCCTCCACGGCGAACACCTTGATGGTGTCCCCCAAAATGTCGGTAGAGGTGGCGGGCCAGGGGGTCAGGCCCCGGACCTGGTTGTGAATTTCCTTGGCGCTGCGGCTCCAATCGATGGGGCTGAGGGCCCGGGAGAGCATAGGGGCCAGGGTGGCCTGGCTGTGGTCCTGGGGGGTACGCTTGGCAGTGCCGGCGGCAATGTCGGCCACCACCTTCACCAGCAGCTCCCCGCCCAGCTGGGCCAGGCGGTCGTGGACCGCCTCCACATTCTCGTCGGGGTCGATGGGGGTCTTCACCTGGTCGATGATGTCCCCTGCGTCCAGCTCAGTGGCCATATACATGATGGTCACCCCGGTCTCCTTCTCCCCGTTTACCACCGCCCAGTTGATGGGGGCGGCCCCCCGGTACTTGGGCAGCAGGGACGAGTGGACATTGATGCACCCCTTGGGGGGCAGGGCCAGAATGTCGTCGGGGAGGATGCGGCCGTAGGCCGCCACCACGATGAGTTCCGGGGCCAGCTCCTTCAGCTGGGCCAGAGCGGTACCGTCCCGCAGCTTGGTGGGCTGAAAGACGGGGATGTTGTGGCTCTGGGCACACACCTTTACCGCCGGGGGCTGGAGTTTGTTCTGGTGCCGGCCCACCGGCTTGTCCGGCTGGCAGAACACCCCGCACACGTTGTGGCCCGCCGCCACCAGGGCCTCCAGAGAGGGGACGGCGAAGTCGGGGGTGCCCATAAAGACGATTCTCATGCCTGCTCCTCCTGGGCCTGCTGGTCCATCAGCTCGTCCAGCTCCTCGCTGTTGTAGAGCTTGTCGGTGAGTTCGGTGTACAGGTGGCCGTCCAGGTGGGCCAGCTCGTGGCAGAAGCACCGGGCGGTGAGACCGGTGCCCTCCGCCTCATACTCCTTGCCGAAGCGGTCCTGGGCCTTCACCTTCACCCACTCCGGGCGCTTCACAAAGCCCCACAGGCCGGGCACAGACAGGCAGCCCTCCAGGCCGTCCTGCTCCCCCTGCTGGGCCACGATCTCCGGGTTCACCAGCTCCAGCACCTCGTCGGCCTCGTTGATGACGATGACCACCCGGCGCAGAATGCCCACCTGAGGGGCAGCCAGGCCCACGCCCCCGGCCTCGGCCAGGGTCTCCTTCATGTCGTCGATCAGATCCCACAGTTTCTGGTCAAACTTGGTCACCGGATGGCACACCTTGGTGAGGGCGCTCTCCCCCCGGGTCAAAATCTCTCTTACGGCCATAGCCATGTTCCTCCTTTATCGCATTCCCCTAATAGGGGTTCATATCTCCATAGATGGAAATGCCCCGGTTTTCCCGGTCCTGATGGGCCTGGGCAATGAGCCGGCCCAGCAGCTCCCGCACCGGGCGGCAGTTCTTGGTGGACAGGGTCAGCCGGTAGCGGTAGCGGTTGTTCACCTTGGCCACCGCCGCCGGAGCAGGCCCTAGCAGCTCCCACGCCTGGTCAAACCGTCCCAGGGCGCCCTCCAGGGTCTGGCGCAGCTTCACGCAGCACCGCAGCATCCCTGTCTCCTCCGGTCCCGAGGCAGTGAGGACAAAGATGTCCCGGAAGGGGGGCTCCCGGCGCAGGCGGCGCAGCTGGATCTCCTGCTGGTAGAAGTGCTCGTAGTCCTGGCGGGCGGCAAACCGGATGACGTCGTGGTCGGGGGTAAAGGTCTGGATCACCGCCCGGCCCGTCTTCTCCCCCCGGCCCGCCCGGCCCACCACCTGGGTGAGCAGGGAGAAGGTCCGCTCCCCCGCCCGGAAGTCGTCCACAAACAGGGACTGGTCGGCCAGCACTACGCCAACCAGGGTCACATTTTCAAAGTCCAGCCCCTTGGCCACCATTTGGGTGCCCAACAGGATGGGCGCCTTGCCGGAGCGGAACTGCTCTAAAATCTTCTCGTGGGAGTGGGCGGCGGTGACGGTGTCTGAGTCCATCCGCAGCACCTCCACTCCAGGGAACCGCTCCTCCAGCTCCTCCTGCACCCGCTGCGTGCCCACGCCGATGAAGTTGAGCTTCCCGCCGCAGGCGGGACAGGCGGGAGGCAGGGGCTGGGAGTAGCCGCAGTAGTGGCACATGAGCCGCCCGTTGGCCGAGTGGTAGGTGAGCTTCACGGAACACCGGGGACACTGGGGCACCTGGCCGCACTCCCCGCAGGAGACCATACGGCTGGCTCCCCGGCGGTTGAGGAGCAGGATGGTCTGCTCCCCCCGGGTCAGATTGTCCCCGATCTCCCGGGCCAGCAGGCCGCTGATGGCTCCCCCATTTCCCTGC
Organism: uncultured Oscillospiraceae bacterium; assembly: GCA_944385665.1. GTDB lineage: Bacteria > Bacillota > Clostridia > Oscillospirales > Oscillospiraceae > Lawsonibacter. The sequence goes on along the minus strand of CALWYB010000012.1, from coordinate 35,938 downwards.
CGCAGCTCCTCCTTCAGGTCCACGATGTGGACCTGGGGCAGGGCCTTTTGATTGTAGCGCTGGGTGAGGGTAAACTGGTGGTAGACCCCCTCCCGGGCGCTGTACATGGTCTCCACCGCAGGCGTGGCGGAGCCCAGCACCAGCAGGGCGTTGTCCTGGACGCAGCGGTACTTGGCCACGTCCCGGGCGTGGTAGCGAGGGCTGTTCTCCGACTTGTAGCTCCCCTCCTGCTCCTCATCCAGGATGAGGAGAGACAGGTTCTGCAAGGGGGCGAACACCGCCGACCGGGTGCCGATGACCACCCGGGCCTTGCCCTGCCGGGCCCGCTTCCACTCGTCGTACCGCTCCCCGGCAGGCAGGGAGCTGTGAAGGACCGCAATTTCCTGCCCAAAGTGGGCGGCAAACACCCGCAGCAGCTGGGGGGTCAGGGCGATCTCGGGCACCAGCACCAGGGCGCTGCCCCCCCGGTCCAGCACCTGCTGGATGAGGCGGATATACACCTGGGTCTTGCCGCTGCCCGTCACCCCGTACAGCAGGGCCACGGCGGGCTTTTTCTCCCGGCACAGCCGGTCCAGTCCCTCCAGGGCGGCCTGCTGCTCCTCATTGAGCTGGGGAAGCGGCTTGGGGGGCACGTCGTCCAGCTGTACCCGGCGGAACACCTCCTGGTGCTCCAGGGTGAGGATGCCGCTTTTTTGCAGGGACTTGATGGTATTCATAGAGGCCCCGGTAAAGTAGCACAGCTCCTTGGTGCTAGCCGCTCCCAGCTGGCAGAGCAGCTCGGTGACCGAGTAGCGCAGGGGTGCGGTCTTTCGCCGGGGTGTGACCAGGGCCATGGCCTCCTCCGAGGGCATGGCCAGCACGGCCAGCCGCTCCGTCTTGTCCCCTACCCCACGCTGGGCGCTGGTGACGATCTCCGCCGCTCCCCGCTCCACCAGGTACCGGATGGCGGGCGTTGGGTCCTTGGGGCCGAAGCCCGCCCGGATCTGCTCCAGCTCCCCCTGGCCGTTCCAGGCCAGCAGCATCTCTACCAGTTTTTCCGCGGCGGCAGAGCCCTGGGCGGCCTCATAGGCCCCCTCCCGGTCCACCTTCAGCTCCACGCAGTCCCGCAGGGCGTAGTAGAGCCCGGTGGGCAGCATGGCCTTCACCGCGTCGTAGACGGTACAGAAGTACCGCTCCCGCATCCAAAGGGCCAGCTGGAGGCCCTGGTGGTCCAGCACCGGCTCCTGGTCCAGGGCGGCGGTGACGGCCTTCAGGCCGCCCCCCGACTCCCTACGGCTCAGGGCCAGCACGATGCCGTCGGACCCCCGGTTACCCGACCCAAAGGGCACCAGCACCCGCATCCCTGGCTCCAGCCGGTCCTCCAGGGGACCGGGGACCAGGTAGTCATAGGGCTTGTCGATGGCGTAGACCGCCTTGGATACGGCGACCTTGGCCACCACGCACCCCATGTCGCGTCCCTCCTTGTCCGTTTAAGAAAGGGCGGAACAACGGCGCGCTCTGGTCCATTGCTCCCGCCCTTTTCAGATGATCGCTCCGGGCGGACCGAAGATCAGCCCGCCTGATTGAGCCGCTCGTCCAGCTTGCCGTCGGCCACCTCCTGGATGGCAATGCTCACCGGCTTCTCGTCCAGGGGCTCCCCGGACATCTCGGCCTCGCTGGCAATCTCACGGGCCCGGCTGGCCACCACATTCACCAGCTGATAGCGGCTGGGCACCTTCTTAAGCAGGTCCTTCATAGCAGGATAGAGCATCATAACGCAAAAACTCCTTCATAAATAGATTTCCGGTTTTCCACGCGGCACTGGGCGGAGGTGAGGATGGCCTCGATCTCCGAGACCGCGTTGGAAACCTTGTCGTTGATAACCAGATAGTCGTACTTGGAAATTTCCGTGGCCTCCTGACGGGCCTTGGCCAGCCGCCCCTGGATCACGTCCTCGCTGTCGGTGTGACGGCCGTGAAGGCGGCGGGAGAGCTCCTCAAAGGAGGGGGGAATGATGAAAATGAACAGGGCGTCGGGGCAGCGGGAGCGCACCTTGGCGGCGCCCTGGACCTCGATGTCCAGCAGCACGTCAATGCCCGCCTCCAATTTGTCCCGGATGAGCTTCAGAGAGGTGCCGTAGTAGTTGTTCACATACTCGGCATACTCCAGCAGCTCGTCCCGCGCGATCATGCCCTCAAACTCCTCCCGGGAGACGAAGTTGTAGTTCACTCCGTTCTGCTCCCCCACCCGGGGCTGCCGGGTGGTGTAGGAGACGGAGAAATAGATGTCGCTGCGCTGGCTGAGCAGCTCGGCAATCACCGTGCTCTTGCCCACCCCGGAGGGGCCGGACAGGACGATGAGCTGCCCTTTTTCTTTCTTTCGGATCATTCCGCTTCCTCCTCTGTACTGTCCTTCTCCCCGGCCGCCCGGTTGGCTACCGTCTCCGGCTGGAGGGCGGAGAGCACCAGGTGGTCGTTGTCCATAATGAGTACCGCCCGGGTGCGGCGGCCGTAGGTGGCGTCGATGAGGACCCCCCGGTCCCGGGCCTCCTGGACCATCCGCTTGATGGGGGCCGACTCGGGACTGACAATGGCAATGAGCCGCCCGGCGGAGATCATGTTGCCGAATCCAATGTTGATGAGCTTCACTGGGCGTCCTCCTTACTCGATGTTCTGTACCTGCTCCCGGATCTTCTCGATCTCGGCCTTAATGTCCACCACATGGCGGGCGATGTCCAGGTCGCTGCACTTGGAGCCGATGGTGTTGGCCTCCCGGTTGAACTCCTGAATGAGGAAGTCCAGCTTGCGCCCGGTGGCGCCCCCCTGCTCCAGCATGTGCCGCAGCTGGCCGATGTGGCTGCGCAGACGCACCGTCTCCTCGTCCACCGCCACCTTGTCGGCGAAGATGGCCGCCTCGGTGAGAATGCGGGCGGGGTCCAGCTGGGTGTTCTCCAGCACTTCCTTCATCCGGGCCTCCAGCTTGGCGCGGTACTCGGACACGGTCTGGGGGGAGCGCTCCTCCACCTGGCCCACCAGCTCCTCGATGCGATTGGCCCGGGAGAGTACGTCGGCCTCCAGCCGCGCCCCCTCCCGGGTGCGCATCTGGTCGAAGTCGGCAAGGGCACGGTCCAGTACAGTACAGATGTCCTGGGCCCGCTGCTCCACGTCCTCCTCCGCCTTTTCCGCCAGCAGCACGTCGGGGAACCGGGACAGGAGGGACACGGAGATGTCCTGGGACAGGCCGTAACGCCCGGCCAGCTCTTTCAGGGCGGCGTAGTAGCCGTCGGCCAGGGGCTGGTTCACCGACACCTGGACCTGTTCTCCTTCTGTGGCGTCCAGGGTGACAAACACGTCCACCTTTCCCCGGGAAATGGTGTTCTGTACCCGGCTTTTGATGGTCTCCTCCGCGAAGAGGTACAGCCGGGGCATGCGGACGTTGCAGTCCAGATAGCGGTTGTTGACGGAGCGCAGCTCCACGGTGATGGTACAGCCGTTGAGGGTATCCTCGGCCCGTCCATAACCGGTCATACTTTTGACCATGGGGGTCACTTCCTTATGTCATAGTGTCTGCGGAATAAACCGGCTCGGTTTATCATGGTTGCTCTGATCTGGATTGTACCCGGCAAAGGGAAATGGCAACCCGCTGCCGGCAAAGATGGGCGCCGCCTTACCGCCCCTTCAGGGGCCGCAGGCGCACCATCACCGCCCCGATGAGGCGGGTCAATGCGATGTCATAGATGAGAAAGACCACGTTGCCTGCCGCGTAGACCAGCCAAGTCTTCTCCCCGATCCACTGGGGCAGGGCCGGCAGAAACAGGCTGCGGAACACAAACCAGCAGATGCTCAGGGCCACGTTGAAGAAGGCAAACTTGCCCACCCACTCCAAAACCCGGCTCTTTACATTCTCCATGCGGCTCTTTACCGCCGGATAGAGGCCCAAAAAGCACAGGTACATGAGGGCCACGCCCTTGTTGGGCAGCAGCAGAAGGCCCAGCACCGAGGCCGCCGCCCAGCACAGAAGGCCGGCGGGACGGCCCGCCACGATGACTGCTCCCACCGGGAACAGCCCCGCCGCCGCCGTCAACCCCAGGCTGCCGGAAGGAGCAATGCTGGCCAGCCACATCACAGCCAAACTGCCCGCGGCCAGCACGCCGCCCAGCGCCGTGCGCCGGGTGGCATCAGACGCCCGCCCGGCCATGTCAGTTACACCCTCCGCACAGGCAGTTGAGGCACAGCATGGTGGTACAGCAGTCCAGACCGTCCATGCCGCCGGCGGAGGCGTAGGGCCGGTAGGCCTGGCCGCCCCGCTGCATCATGTTCAGGGCCTGGCGGTACTCCATGTTGCCCGGCTCCATCTGGACGGCCAGGCTGTAATTCTGCATGGCCTCGTCCAGCCAGCCCCGGCGGTAGGCGATGCTTCCCCGCAGGAAGTACCACTCGCCCCCGTGCTGAGGCACCTCATTGAGCAGCTGCTCGGCGGTGTTCAGATCCCCCATATTGATGAGGTTGCGCACCCGGGCATAGGTGGGATTGCCGCTGTACTGCCGCTGCTGCTGATAGCCCCCCTGGTAGCCGCCGGAGGAGGAGCTGCTGCTCTGATAGCTGCTGCCGCCTCCGCTGCGCTGCTTCTGGATGGCCTCGTAGGCCTCGTTGATCTCTTTCATCTTCTCCTCGGCCAGATCGGCCAGAGGATTGTCCACGTAGTTGTCCGGATGATACTTCCGGGCCAGCTCCCGGTAGGCTTTCTTGATCTCCTGATCGCTGGCATTGGGGCTGACGCCCAAGACGGTGTAGGGATCTCTCATTGATTCTGTCTCCATATCGTTTGTTTTTGGATCTGCTTCCAGCTGCCCTCCAAGACAGCCCGCTGCACCAGGGGCAGCCCCAGGTACAGGATATTCTCGATCACCGGCCAGCGCCGGCCGAAGGACAGCAGCTGGGCGGCGGAATACATGCGGTTGAGGGAGTGATTCAGCGTCAGCTCCAGGGCCTCCCGATTCCCCTGGGGGCCAAAGCGGGCGGCCACCGGGTTGTAGCGCCCGGCCTGGGCGTCCTCCTCCAGGTCGTCCTGGGCGTCGATCAAATAGATCCACCGGCCCAGGTGGTAGAGCAGCTCCTCCAGCGGCCGGTCCCGCAGGGGGTCGCCGGTAGCGGGGGCCGCAGCCTGGAGCAGGCGGGCAAAGGTGTCCGCCGTGCGGTCGATGGAGGGGCAGTTTTCCCTCTCCAGGGCGCTCAGCTCTCCCAGCCGCTCCCTCACCGTCCGGTCAAAGTCGGGACAGTGCCGGGCCGCTTTTCGGTAGGAGCGCCCCAGCAGCACAGACAGCCCCCGAGCGGGCAGGCCCTTCCAGAACCCTTCGTCCTGGATCTTGTCCCGCAGCTGCCACCAAGTGAGCACCACGCTCTCGTCCGCCGCCAACTCCAAAGCGGGACTGGCGGGGCACATGGTTTTTTTGAGAAAGGGCTTGACCGAGCAGCGCTTCCGGCAGGGGGTATAGGGCTCCTCCCCCGGGGTGAGCAGCAGGGCCAGAAAGGTAAAATCGTAATTGAGAAACCAGGTGGACGTCCAGCCGCACCGCTTTTTCATGCACCGGCACAGCCCGCAGTAGGCGGCCCGGTACAAGTCAAAGTCCCGGCACTTCAGCTCATCCCGTACCGGTCTGACGTAGCCGAACATGACCGGTTCCTCAGAACTGGCGCAAGATCAGAAACTCGGGCTGCTGCCGCCGGGTAATGGCCCGGTTCACCAGCACGGCGGGCAGAAAGCCCACCACAAGACCCAGACCGGCCATGCCCACCGAGGGCATCTCCCCCATTCCCAGGGCCTGCCCCAGCAGGTAGCCCAGCACCAGGAACACACAGGGGATGGCGAAGATCAGCAGGGCGATACCGATGGAGCTGCCGGAGGTGGCCTCCACCTCCACCCGCTCCCCCGGTTTGGCGCCGATGGGGTTGCTGGCCAGGGCCAGGATCTCTCCCTGGGGCTTCTGCATGCAGCCGGCGCAGTCGCCGCCGCAGCTGAGCCCGCACTCTACCTGGCGCAGCAGAGAGACCTCCACCACGCCCTCCCGGACTTCCTTTTTTACAATGGCACTCTGATTCATGACGCTTGTTTGCCTCCAGAACTGAAACTATTTCTTCTTGATGTTGACCACAATCTTATATTCTCCCACAACACCCACTTCATCGCTGGCGTTGAGGTAGACGGTCACCGGCACGGAGTTGGTCCCCGTGGCGGTAATCTTGGACATATCGGCCACGATCCACACCTGGTTAGGGTCCACCTGCTCCAGGGCGCTCTCGCTGCCCCGGATCACGATGGTGCGGGTCTGGGTCACCTTCTCCACCTCATACGGGTCGGGAACGTTGGTAATCTGAATGTTGGACACGTCCATAGACCGGGTGGCCAGTCCCTTGACCGTGACAGTCACCTGAGCCTCCGTGATGCCCGAGGCATTGTCCAGAGCGGAGGAGAGACGGATGGGCATGGTGATGGTACTGGTGTCCAGCACCGTGGACAGGTCGATGCTGCCCAGAGAGATCTCAGTGAGCCCGGCCACCGCGTCTTCCGTGCCGATGACGTTGATGGTCGCAGGCTCGATCTTCACGTCCACGTCGCCGTTGCCGGTGGCGCCGCCGCCGGCAATAAAGCTCACCGTCAGGGGGACCTCCTTCATCACGCCCACCGGTAGGGTAAGGTAGGCGGAGTCCTCGCTCAGGCTCACGTTGGTGTCGGTAATGGGCTGGTCGTTTTCATCCAGCATGGTAAGGGGCAGCCGTCCGGAGTAGGTCTCCTTCAGGTCGTCCGCCTCCAGGACCACCACCACCCGACTCACCTGGGCGAGCTGTTCCGCAGTGCCGCTGAGCTCCACGGTCTCCGGATCAAAGACCGGGGTGCCCGCCTGATAGCCGTCGGCCACGCTGCCTTCCAGCTTCAGCTCCACGTTCTTGGTCTCGGTGGCCAGGTTGTCGATGGTCACGGTAATGATCTGGGCCGAGTCGGGGAAATAAGCCCCGCTGGTATCGATGTTGCTGGGCAGCTTGGGAGTACAGGCCAGTTGATACTCCCCCGGCGCCGAGCACTGGGACACGTCAATGGTGGCGGTGATGTTGTCGGAGTCTAAGTCGTTGAGCACACTGATGGGCGCCACGACTTTGATGTTCACGGTTTTCTGAGACAGGGAGGCCACCGTCAGCCCCCGCTCCTCCAGCACCCGTTCGCCGGATATCTGGATCTCCACCCCGTAGTAGGTTCTGTCCTGGGCGGGATTTTCCACGTCCCGGACATACATCCATACCAACACAGCCAGCAGGATGGACAGGAGGACAAAGAACCACCGGCTCTCACGCAAACGGTTGATCATTCCTTATCCTCCTCCTTTTTCCCCCAGGCAAACAGATTGGTCAGCAGCTGCATGGCAGGGCGGTTCTTCTCCTCCCCGCTGCCGTCGTCGGCCATCAGCTCATTGCGCAGCAGCCGCTCCAGCGTCTCAGGGGCCAGGTGCCGCTTGAGCATCCCGCCCACCGCCGCGGAGATGGAGCCGGTCTCCTCCGAGACGATGACCACCACCGCGTCGGAGTGTTCGCTCATGCCGATGCCCGCCCGGTGGCGCATGCCCAGATCCCGGCTCAGGTTGGTATTGCCCGACAGGGGCAACATGCAGCCCGCCCCCACGATCCGGCCGTCCCGAACGATGACCGCTCCGTCATGGAGGGGGGCCTTGTTCCAGAACAGGTTCTTCAAAAGCTCACTGGAGACGGAGCAGTCCAGAGCGGTACCCGTCTTAATGACGTCGTCCAGCAGGTTCTTCCGCTCAAAGACCATCAGCGCGCCCACCTTGTCCTTGGACATGGAGGTGTAGGCCTCTACCGTCTGGGTGATGGCGGTGTCCATATCGTGAAGTGGCAGGGGGCGGGAGGTGGAAAACACATCGCTGAGCTTGCCGCTGCCCATCCGCTCCAGGGCCTGACGCAGCTCCGGCTGGAAGAGGATGACCAGCATCAGCAGGCCGTACTCCACCACCTTGTTGAGCAGGTAGCCGGTGGCGGTCAGCCGGAAGCCGTAGGCCAGGATCATGGCCAGAATCAGCACGGCAACCCCGCGCAGCACCCGCCCGGAGCTGCTTTTTCGCATCAGCCACAGGGCTTTATAGATCACCATGGAGAGGATCGCCACATCGATCAGATCCGCCACCTTGATGGTGCTCAAAAACGGGATCTCCTCCTGAAAGAAGGTGAATATGGTCTGCAGCAACGTAATCTCCCCTTTTTCTGCCTCAAATCAATCACAGCGGGCCGGTCCTCTCACCGGACGCCGCACGAACGAAACCAGGTAAATAAACTCTATACGCCTATCTTATGTATTATACGATATTCCACTTCCAATGGCAACCTTATTTGGGGCCGGAAGAATGAAAATTTCATGAATTTTCCCTTCAAATTTTCTCCTAAACGCCTACGCCGCCCTCTCTTCTTTTGTTCCCCGCTCCGGAAAAGAAAGGGGACCAGATCATTGACTTTCCCCCGCCGGTCAGGGTATAATTTCCCCGAACCGGACAGAAGCTAAGGCTTGATTCTGTCCCCATTTTGCAGGAGGTTTTTGCTATGAAATTTTATGTCTGCGAACACTGCGGCAACATCGTCACCTTTGTCAACAACAGCGGCGTGCCCGTGATGTGCTGCGGCCAGAAGATGACCGAGATCGTCCCCGGCACCACCGACGCCGCCGTGGAGAAGCACGTCCCCGTCATCAGCGTCAGCGGCTCCGCCGTCACGGTGAAGGTGGGCTCTGTGGAGCACCCCATGATCCCCGAGCACTTCATCCAGTGGATCGCCCTGGAGACCAAGCAGGGCCAGCAGATCAAGCACCTCACCCCCAACGACAAGCCCCAGGCCGTCTTTGCTCTGGCCGAGGGGGACGAAGTGGTGGCCGCCTACGCCTACTGCAACCTCCATGGTTTGTGGATGGCCTAATCCCCTATTTGCCTTTATTTGCCCGCAGGTCCTTTGGCCTGCGGGCTTTTTTGTAACCTTTCCCGGCTTTTGTAACCGAATCTCAAGAATTTTTTTCTTGGTCTCCCCCGCCCTCCGTGGTATAATTTATGTTAACATCCGGAAAAATCGGTAACATTCTTCGATCTAGCAGGGGGTCCTCTCATGGAATTGCCGCATCCACATCCTTATCACGGGCAGCATGTCGCTCCGCCGCCCCCCCGGCCCAGGCTCCCAGCCTGGACTCTGGGGTTCTATCTTCCCCTGCTTCTGGTCTATCTGGAGACGGTACTCCATCTGGCCGCAGGCGCCCACATGACCTATTTCCCCATCTACGCCCTCTTCTCCCTGTCGGCGGGATGCCTGCTGGCGCTCTGCTCGGTGCTCTTCTCCCCCAAGGTAAACCGGCGGCTGACGGTGCTTCTCTCTCTCCTGCTCTCCCTCCTGTTTGCCGGAGAGTTTCTGGCCAAGCGCACCCTCCAGGCCTACTACCCCCTCAGCACCCTGGAGACCGCCGCCGGCAACCGCCTAGGCGACTACTCCGGGGTTCTCTTTGCCGCCCTGTTGGACACCCTACCCCTGCTGATCCTGCTGTTTCTGCCCACCCTTCTGCTGGCATGTCTGGCCAAGCCCTTCCTGGCGGAGAAGCGCCCCGCCCGCCGCAGCGCTCTGCTCTTTGCCGCCGGGGCGGTGGTGTTCCACCTGCTGGGGCTGGTCGCAGTCCACGCCCCCTGGCCCGGGGACCTCACCCCCGCCAAGCTCTACGCCTCCGACACCAACCTGGAGGACCAGGTGGAACAGCTGGGGCTGGTGACTATGCTGCGCCTGGACGTCAAGCACATGCTCTTTCCCCCCAAAGCCAACCTGGACTCCGACTTCGGCGCCCTGAGCGAGCCCGGCGGCTCCGCCCAGGCCGGAAGCTCCGGGGATGTCCCCGCCGTGGGGGAGCAGCCGGTGGTGGACACCTCCCCCAACGTGATGGACGTGGATCTGGAGTCGCTGGCCGCCAACGCCCCCAATGAGGACGTGGCCTGGCTGGCCAATTACTTCAACAGCACCACCTCCACCAAGAAAAATGAGTATACCGGCATGTTTGAGGGCTACAATGTCATCCAGCTGGTCATCGAGGGGTTCTCCGGCTACGCCATCGACCCGGAACTTACCCCCACCCTCTACAAGCTCTCCCACGAGGGCTTCGTCTTTTCCAACTACTACACCGCCCTCCACTACACCAGCACCTCCAACGGAGAGTGTCAGACCCTGCTGGGCCTCTACCCGAAAAACGGCAATCCCATCACCATGAAGCGCACCGGAGTGCTGGGCACCAACTGCTACTTCTCCCTGGCCCAGCAGCTGGGCCGGGCGGGCTACCAGGTACTGGGCTACCACGGCAACTACGATATGTACGGCCGTCAGGCATCCCACTCCAACCTGGGCTACACATGGAAGCAGTTCGGCACCGGTCTGGCGCTGGACACCAACGCCGACGGCGAGATCGCCTGGCCCGCCCGGGACACTCAGGTCATCGAGAACAGCGTGGACGACTACATAAACAGCACGGAGCCATTCCACGTCTACTACCTCACCATCAGCGGCCACATGCCCTATGTGAACAACCGCATCGTCCAGCCCTATCTGGAGACGGTCCGTGCCCTCTCCTACTCCCAGACCACCCAGAACTATATGGCTACCGTCATGGAGGCCGACCGCGCCCTGGCCCTGCTGCTGGACAAGCTGGAGGCGGCAGGCAAGCTGGACAAGACCCTTATCATCGCCACCGGGGACCACATTCCCTACTCCAACGCCGGCGTGCTGGAGGAGCTGTCCGGTCGCAGCTTCGGCAGCTCTCAGGATCTGGAGGCCCTCAACGAGTCGGCCATCGACTTTGACGTGTACAAAAACACCCTCATTCTCTGGTCGGCCAGCATGAAGGAGCCGGTGCAGGTGGACAAGGTGTGCTGCCAGGTGGATATCCTGCCCACCGTCTCCAACCTGCTGGGGCTGGAGTACGACAGCCGGATGCTGGCGGGACGGGATATTCTCTCGGACAGCGAGGGGCTGGCCATCTTCACCTCCCAGAGCTGGCGCAGCGACCGGGGCTTTTACGACCGCTTCTCCCAGACCTTTACCCCCGCTCCGGGGGTGACTATGTCCCAGGAGGAGCAGGACCAGTATGTCTCCGCCATGAAAAAGCAGGTGGAATACCGCCTGGCCTGCACCCCTATGATCGTGGAAAACGACTTCTACAATCTCCTATTTCCCCGGGAATAAGCAAAAGGACCTCGGAGCTCTATGAGTTCCGGGGTCCTTTTTACTTAAAACATGGAAAACAGGTTCAGCTGACTGGTTTCGGGTAAATCCCCGAACGCTCCAGCTTCCTTCAAAAGTTCAATATGCGTTTTTGAGACTTTCGGACAGGCGGCGGCCACCTCTTCAATGGAGATGAACTGCTTCCCTTCCCGCTGTTCCGCCAGGGACAGGGCCGCCGTCTCGCCCAGACCGGCCACCGACACAAAGGGCGGGATCAGGGCCTTGTTCTCCAGATCCATTTTGAAGTGGATGGCGTCGGACTGATAGAGGTCCATGCGCCGGAAGGTGAAGCCCCGCAGGTAAAACTCGTAGCACACCTCCAGGGTGGTGAGCATGTCCTGCTCTACGGCGGAGGCCTCCTTGTCCTTGGCCACGATCTCCCGCATCTTCTTCTGGCACACGTCCATTCCCCGGCACATGTAGGCCTCGTCAAAGGCCTTGGCCCGGATGGAGAAGTAGGCGGCGTAGAAGGCCAGAGGCCGGTGGACCTTGAACCAGGCGATGCGGAAGGCCATCATGACGTAGGCCACGGCGTGGGCCTTGGGGAACAGGTAGGCGATTTTTTTACAAGAGCCGATGTACCACTCGGGCACCCCGTGCTCCCGCATCTCGTCCTCCGCCCCCTCTGGGAGGCCTCTGCCCTTACGCACCGCCTCCATGATCTTGAAGGAGCGCTTGGGGTCCATACCCTTGGAGATCAAAAACAGCATGATATCGTCACGGCAGCCGATGGCCTCGCTGACCTTGGCGGTGCCGGAGGTGATGAGGTCCTTGGCGTTGCCCAGCCACACGTCGGTGCCGTGGGAGAAGCCGGACAGCCGCACCAGGATGTCGAACTGGTCGGGCTGGGTGTCCTCCAGCATGCCCCGGACAAAGCTGGTGCCAAACTCCGGGATAGCGGTGCCGCCGGTGGGACCCAGGATCTTGTCGTTCTCATAGCCCAGGGCCTTGGAGGACTGAAAGATGGACATGGTGTCCTTGTCGTCCAGGGGAATGTCGGTGCGGGCGTTTACCCCGGTGAGGTCCTCCAGCATGCGGATCATGGTGGGATCATCGTGTCCCAGCATGTCCAGCTTCAGCAGGTTACTCTCCATGGAGTGATATTCAAAATGGGTGGTGACAATGTCGCTGTTGGGGTCGTCGGCGGGGTGCTGCACGGGACAGAAGTCGTAGATCTCCTTGTCCTGAGGGATGACCACCATGCCGCCGGGATGCTGTCCCGTGGTGCGCTTCACGCCGGTACAGCCGATGGCCAGCCGGTTCTCCTCCGCCTTGGAGGCCATCTTTCCCCGCTCGTCCAGGTACTTTTTCACGTAGCCAAAGGCGGTCTTCTCCGCCACGGTGCCAATGGTACCGGCACGGAACACGTGGGTCTGTCCAAACAGCTCAAAGGTATACTTGTGGGCGCTGGACTGGTACTCGCCCGAAAAGTTCAGGTCGATATCGGGCACCTTGTCGCCGCCGAAGCCCAAGAAGGTTTCGAAGGGGATATTGAAGCCGTCCTTCTTGTAGGGGGTGCCGCAGATGGGACAGTTGGCGTCTGGCATATCCGCCCCGCAGCCGTAGGGGTGGGCGGGGTCCTGGGCGTAGTCAAAGTCGGAGTGCTTGCACTTGGGACAGCGGTAGTGGGCGGGCAGGGAGTTTACCTCGGTGATGCCCGACATGAAGGCCACCAGAGAGGAACCTACCGAGCCTCGTGAGCCCACCAGATAGCCGTGCTCCAGGGAGTTCTGCACCAGCTTCTGGGCGGACATGTAGATCACGTCGTATTTACACCGGATGATGTCGCCCAGCTCCACGTTGATCCGGTCCACCACGATCTGCGGAGGCTCATCGCCGTAAAGCTCATGTGCTTTCCCCCACACCAGCCGCTTCAGTTCCCCGTCGGAGTCCTCCAGTTTCGGGGCGAACAGCCCCTGAGGCAGAGGCTTGATGGGGTCGCACCAGTCGGCAATGAGGTTGGTGTTCTTCACCACCACCTCGTAGGCCTTCTCTTTGCCCAGATAGGCAAACTCCTGGAGCATCTCCTCGGTGGTTTTGAAGTAGATGGGCAGGGACTCGTCCGCGTCCTCAAAGCCCTTGGAGGCCAGCAGGATGTGGCGGTAGATCTCATCCTCCGGGTCCAGAAAGTGGACGTCGCCGGTGGCGCACACCGGCTTGCCCAGCTCCTCCCCCAGCCGCACCACCGTGCGGTTGAAGTCCCGCAGCTCCTCCTCGGAGCGGACCATGCCCTTGCGGAGCATGAACATGTTGTTGCAGATGGGCTGGATCTCCAAAAAGTCGTACCAGGAGGCAATTCGCTTGAGCTCCTCCCAGTCCTTGTCCGCCGTCACCGCCTGGAACAGCTCTCCCGCCTCGCAGGCCGAGCCGATGATGAGCCCCTCCCGATTCTCGTTGATCACCGACTTGGGCATGATGGGGTAGCGCTTGAAGTGCTCCAGGTGGGCCAGGGAGATAAGCTTGTAGAGGTTACGTAGCCCCGTCTGGTTCTTGGCCAGCACGATGAGGTGCTTGGGCTGCCGCCGGGCCTTTCCGCCCTTGCGCAGCTTGGGCATGGCGGCGTTGATGTCCTCCAGACGGTGGACCCCCATGGCCTCCAGCTTCTCAAAGAAGGGGGGCAGCATATAGGCCACCGTGGCGGCGTCGTCGCTGGCCCGGTGGTGGTTGAAGGCGGGCAGCTGGAGATATTCCGCCACAATGTCCAGCTTGTACTTGCCCAGCTCGGGCAGCAGGTTTTGGGCCAGAATCAGGCTGTCCACCGAGGGATTTGTAAAGGGAATCCCGTATTTCCGGCAGCCGACAGAGATAAATCCCATGTCGAACTCGGCGTTGTGGGCGGCCAGGGGACGGTCCCCCACGAAGTCCAGGAATGCCCGCAGGGCCTCCTCCTGCGAAGGGGCGCCCACCAGCATCTCGTCGGTGATGCCGGTAAGGTGGATGATCTCCGGGCTGAGGATGCGCCCGGGAGCCACGAACGTATTAAATTGATCGGTGATCTCCCCGTTTTTCAGCACCACTGCGCCGATCTCAATGATGACCTCCCGCCGCTTATTGAGGCCGGTGGTCTCAATGTCAAAGCAGACGATTTCTTCCGAAAAGTCCTGGCAGGGCTGGCCGTGGACCACCACCCGGTCGTCCACGTCGTTGAGAAAGTAGGCCTCCACGCCGTAGAGGAGCTTGATGTTCTTGGCGGAGTGCCATGCGTCCGGGAAGGACTGGGCCACCCCGTGGTCGGTGATGGCGATGGCCCGGTGTCCCCAGGCCTCCGCCCGCTTCACCACGTTTTTCTCCGGCCCCAGCTTGGGACCTACGGCGGTGAGGGCGTCCATGGCGGACATGGTGGTGTGCAGATGGAGCTCTACCCGCTTCTCCGGGGCGTTGTCCATGCGCATCTCTTTCTTGCCCGCCATCACGGCCACCGGCTCCAGCACCATGTCGCCGTAGAACCGGTCCATATTCAGCCGGCCCTGGATGACAAGGTGCATTCCTTTCTTGATCCCGTCCACCAAAGGTTTTGCCTCGTCGGCCTGGGGGAAAAACTTGCTCACCCGGATGGAGCTGGTGTAGTCGGTGACGTCAAAGGCCATCACCCAGGAGTTGCGCTTCTTCAGCTCCCGGTTTTCGATGGCGAACACATCTCCCTCGATGACCACCATGCCCATGTCCAGCTCCAGCTCCCCGATGGGCACCGGGGCGCGCTTGATGACCTTGCCGAAGATGGCCCGGCCATTGTCCTTCTTCTCCCCTTTTTTCCCGGAGGCAGAGGGGGCGGCCCGCTTCACTTTTTTCAGCGCGGCGGCCCGGATGGCCTCCGCCCGGGCGAAGGCGTCCTGGGGCTCCTGAGGCTTTTGAGAGACGGCAGGAGGTGTGGCCGGCTGCGCCGGCTCCGTTTTGGGGGCAACGGCCGGAGCGGCTGGAGCCGCTTTCTGCGGGGCAGGTTGGGCCGCGGGAGCCTTCTCCGGGGCAGGCTGAGGAGCCGGGGGCGTGACCGCCTCCGGCTTCTTCTCTGTAAAGTGTTTTAACCTGACAGAATTTAACCCGTAGCACCGGGCCACCGCCTCCTCCGCCTGGGCGATGAGGTTGGGACCGGCTCCGTCGGCCCCCTCCACCGTCACCACCGCGCTGCGGCTCTTCCGGTCGATGGCGGCCTCTACGATCAGCCACCCCTCCATGGCGTTGACAAACTCCTGCCACTGGGTCAGGGCGGCGAACATCTCTAAAAAGGGTATCTTTTGGGACATTGCGCCTCTCCTTTGTGTTTATGCGATTACAGAGTGTCGATGAGGGCGAACAGCTCGTCCACCAGCTGGTCCTGGGGCACCTTTTTCACGATCTGGCCCTTCTTGAACAGCAGGCCCTCGCCTACCCCGCCGGCGATGCCGCAGTCGGCGGCGCTGGCCTCACCGGGGCCGTTGACCACGCAGCCCATGACCGCCACGGTGATGGGCTTGTCCACGGTCTTGAGCCGCTCCTCCACCTCTCCGGCCAAGGAGATGAGATCAATGCGGGTGCGCCCGCAGGTGGGACAGGACACCAGCTCCGCCCCCTCCTTCCGCACACCCGCGGCCTTCAGAATGTCCCGGGCGGCGTACACCTCCTCCACCGCGTCGGCGGACAGGGACACCCGCATGGTGTCGCCGATGCCCAGGGCCAGCAGGCCTCCGATGCCCACGGCGGATTTCAGGGTACCCATGCGGACCGTGCCCGCCTCGGTCACGCCGATATGTAAAGGATAATCGCTTTTCAGCGACATGATCTGATAGGCTTTCATGGTCATGGGCACGCTGGAAGATTTCAGCGACACGCAGATATCGTCAAAGTCAAACTTGTTCAGCAACTTGATGTGGCCGAAGGCGGACTCCACCATGGCCTCGGGGCACACGCCGCCGTACTTGGCCAGCAGAGGCTTCTCCAGAGAGCCGCCGTTGACCCCGATGCGGATGGGGATGTTCTTCTGGCGGCAGGCGTCGGCCACCGCCTTCACCCGGTCCTCTCCCCCGATGTTGCCCGGGTTGATGCGCACCTTGTCCGCTCCGGCAGCGATGGCCTCCAGAGCCAGCTTGTAGTCGAAGTGGATGTCCACCACCAGGGGCAGCGGGCATTGCTCTTTGATCTTGCCCACCGCCTTGGCGGCCGCCATGTCGGGCACCGCCACCCGGACGATCTCACACCCGGCGGCGGCCAGCTCCCGGATCTGGCGCAGGGTGGCCTCCACGTCGTCGGTGCGAGTGTTGGTCATAGACTGGATGGACACCGGTGCGCCGCCGCCCACCAGGACATTGCCTACTTTGATCTGCTTGGTCATGTCTGTTCTCCTCCTCCCGCCAGGGGTGTTACCCCTGGACCCCACCCGCTTTTTGTAAAAAGCGGGGCAAAAACTTTCCAGTGCAAAATTACATTTTGCACAAGTTCTATTTCCTTTGCAAGCTGAAAGAAATGGCAGAAGCAAACCGAAGGTTTGCGCCAAAGCTCTTTTGGTCCTTTTCTCTCGAGAAAAGGACGAGAGAAAAGGACGAGAAAAAAGCTATCTTGCAATAATCTTGCCGATGTCGCTGAAGGTGACGTACAGCATCAGGGTCATCAGGGCCGCCAGCCCCGCCAGATGGACGTACCCCTCATACTTGGCGTCGATCTTCCGGCGGAACAGGAGGTACAGCACCCCGTTAAGCACCAGGAAGAACACCCTTCCGCCGTCCAGAGCGGGCAGAGGCAGCAGGTTCATCACCGCCAGGTTCACCGCGATGAGGGCCGCCAGCCACAGCAGGTTCTGGACCGCCGCTCCCAACGTGGGAGACTGGCTGCCCACCTGGGACATGGTGTCCACGATGCCCACCGGTCCCGACAGGTCCTTGATGCCCACCGCGCCCCGCACCAGGTCGCCCAAGCTCACCCACACCAGACGCACATAGTCCAGGGTGGTATTCCAGCCGTAGAGCAGCTTGGTACCCAGATTGGCGGGCATGACCTGGGCTCCGATGATGATACCCCGGTAATTGGTAGTGTTGCCCTCCTCGTCCGTGCGCTCCTGCCGGGGCAGAGATACGTTGTTCAGATAGACCTTCTCGCCGTTGCGCTCCACCACCAGGTCCATGGTGTCTCCGGCGCGGCCCAGATAGAACTGAGCGTTGCCGTAGGTGAGCACCTTGTGGCCGTCCACGGAGAGAAAACGGTCCCCTTCCTGGAGGCCGCAGTCCTCCGTGCCGTAGCCCTCCATGGCCCCGGCATAGGTCTCCTGATAAAAGCCCTGGGCTGGAGCGTACAGCACCAGCACGATGATGAGGCCGGTGAGGAAATTCATAAAGGCTCCGGCCACCAGCACGATCACTTTCTTCCAGCCCGCCGCGTTGCCGAAGGCCCGGGGATCGTCCGACTCCTCGTCCTCCCCCTCCATGGCGCAGTATCCGCCGATGGGCAGCAGGCGAAGACTGTAAAGGGTCTCCCCTTTCTCCTTTTTGAGCAGAGCGGGTCCCATTCCGATGGAGAACTCATTGACCCGGATTCCGAACAGCTTGGCGGTAATGAAGTGACCGAATTCGTGCACGGCGATGAGCACGCCGAACATGAGGATGGCAACAAGAATATAGAGCATAGGACCTCCAAAAAAAGCAGCCAGAGTAAGGGTTTCGTTAGATAGACAGGACCGCCTCCCGGGCGGCGGCGTCGGCCTCCAACACCTGAGTCATGGACGGGTCCTGGATGACCGGCACCTGCTCCATGGCCAGGCGCACCCGGTCCGCAATATCCAAAAAGCCGATTTTGCCCTCCAGAAAGAGGGCCACGGCGGCCTCGTTGGCCCCGTTGAGGATGGCCCCGGCGGTGCCGCCGGTCTTTGCCGCTTCCAGAGCCAGCGCCAGACACTGGAAGGTGTCGGTGTCGGGCTGGGCAAAGGTGAGGGGGCCGCAGGAGCACAGGTCCAGGGGATCGGCGGGACCCGGCACCCGCTCCGGCCAGGTGAGGGCGTACTGGATGGGCAGACGCATGTCAGGCGCCCCCAGCTGGGCGATCACCGCGTTATCACAGTATTCCACCAGGGAGTGAATGATACTCTCCCGATGGATGACAATGGAAATTTTCTCCGGGGGCATCTGGTAGAGGTGCATGGCCTCCATAAATTCCAGGCCCTTGTTCATCAAGGTGGCCGAGTCCACCGTGATCTTGGCCCCCATGGACCAGTTGGGATGCTGCAAAGCTTCTTTCCTTGTCATCCCTTGCAGTTCCTGGCGGGTCTTGCCGAAGAAGGGGCCGCCGGAGCAGGTGAGGATCAGCCGCTTCACCTCGCCGCGATCCTTGCAGCACTGGAGGGACTGGAACAGGGCGGAGTGCTCCGAATCCACCGGCACGATCTTGGCCCCATAGTCCCGGGCCTCCTCCATCACCAGCTGTCCGGCACACACCAGGGTCTCCTTGTTGGCCAGGGCGATGCGCTTGCCCTCCCGGATGGCGGCCATGGTGGGACGCAGGCCCACCATTCCCACCACGGCGGTGATCACCGTGTCGGCCTGGGGAAGCTCGGCGGCCTCCAGCAGGCCCTCCATCCCGGCAGCCACCCGCACCGGGGTGTCGGCCAGGCGCGCCTTCAGGTCAGCGGCGGCCTTCTCGTCCATCATGACGGCCAGCTTGGGCAAAAACTGCCGGGCCTGCTCCTCCATCCGCTCCACGTTGGAGTTGGCGGTGAGAGCTCCCACCTTCATACCGCAGGCCTGGATCACCTCCAGGGACTGCCGGCCGATGGAGCCGGTGGAACCCAGCAGGGAAATGCAGCAGGATCTCATGTCGTTACACTCCTTTCACTCCGGGGCACAGCCCCGATGAAGAAGCGGCGCGCGAAGTCCCCTTCGCGCGCCGCGGCAGATCAAAATGCGGGGATCAGCGCCACCAGAATCAGCAAGGTGGGGGCGGCAAAGGTCATGGAGTCAAACCGGTCCAGCATCCCTCCGTGTCCGGGCAGCAGGTTTCCGTAGTCCTTGATGCCGAACTGCCGCTTGATCAGGGAGAAGGACAGGTCGCCCACTTCGGTGACGGCGCTGCCGATGAGTCCGTACACCGCCATCCGGGGCAGGGAGACCGCCAGGCCGGCAAACTGCTGCAGGAGCAGGCCGTAGAGCAGCAGGAAGATCCCGCCGGACAGGATGCCGCCGATGTAACCCTCCAGGGACTTGTTGGGGCTGACCTTGGTGATGCCCCGGTGCTTTCCCAAAAACACCCCGGCAAAATAGGCTCCCGCGTCGGTGAGGAAGGCACAGATGACGGGCAGCAGCACCAGGTACTGGCCGTGGTCCATGCACTTGAGCTCCACCAGGGCGGACAGACACAGGGGGATCACCAGCCCCCCAAAGATGCACATGAACACGTCCTCAACCCGTACCGCCCGCTCCTCGTCATACAGGCGAATGGCGATGCCAAACAGGGTGAGCATGAGAAATACCGTGGCCACCGGCACCACCAGAGCGCCCAGACCCAGCCAGCAGCCCACCGGGATGGCTGCCGCCGAGATGGCGGTAACGAAGTACATGCCGTTGTGGTGGGCCACCTTGGTGGCCCGCAGCAGCTCAAAGGATGCCATGGCGCAAATAAAGGCCATCAGCGCCGCCAGCCAGATGGAGTCCAGGAAAAACAGGACGATAAAGAACAGGGGCGCCAATACCACAGCCACGAGAATCCGTGTCAGCAAGTCATACACCTCCAAACCGGCGGGAGCGGCCCTGGAAGGCCGCAATAGCCTTAAGGAGCTCCTCCTTGGTGAAGTCGGGCCATAGCACGTCGGTGAAGTAAAATTCCGCATAGGCGGACTGCCACAGCAGGAAGTTGGACAGGCGTAGCTCCCCGCTGGGCCGAATCACCAGGTCGGGGTCGGGTACGCCCCGGGAGAACAGGTAGTTGGAAAACTGCTCCTCCCCCAGGTCCCCGGGGTCGGCCTTGCCGTCCAGACAGTCCTGGGCATAGGCCCGGGCCGCCCGCAGCAGCTCGTCCCGGCCGCCGTAGTTGAGGCAGATGTTCACCTGACAGCCCTCGTAGTGCTTGGAGATCTCCCGGGTGCGCTCACACAGCTCCCGCAGCTCCGGAGTCAAAGGCGACAGGTCGCCGAAAAACTCCATCTTCACCCGGTCCCGCTCCATGCGGCCGATGGCCTCCAGCAGATACTTCTTCAAAAGGCCCATGATGGCCCCCACCTCTTCCGCCGGCCGCTTCCAGTTTTCCGTGGAAAAGGCGTAGACGGTGAGGTAGTCCAGGCCGATGTCCTTGCAGTAGGTGGCGATGGTGCGGAAGTTTTCCGCGCCGGCGGCGTGGCCGGCGGTACGGGGCAGCCCCCGCTTTTTGGCCCAGCGCCCGTTGCCGTCCATAATAATGGCAATGTGCCGGGGCAGATGGTCAAAATCCACTTGGACCTGCCGGTCCTCCTTGGGTCTAAAAAATGCCATAACTTATGTCCCTTCCCGCTGCCTTTGGGAAACGTCCAAAAGCAGGCAAAATGCAGAAGGGAGGATTCCTTTCTGCATCTTGCGTATTTATTGCACTGTTATACCGCGGTTATACCGCCATGAGCTCCTGCTCTTTTTTCACGGTCAACTCGTCGATGTCCTTGCAGCGCTTATCGGTCAGGTCCTGAAGCTCCTTCTCCAGCTCCTTCTGATCATCCTCGGTGATCTCGGAGGCCTTCTTCTTTTTCTTGAAGTCGTCCATGGCGTCCCGGCGGATGTTGCGCAGGGCAACCTTGCCCTCCTCACCGTACTTGCGCACCTGCTTGGTCAACTCCTTGCGGCGCTCCTCGGTGAGCTGGGGGAAAGACAGGCGGATGACCCGGCCGTCGTTCTGGGGGTTGATGCCCAGGTCGGAGGTCTGGATGGCCTTCTCAATGGCCTTCAGCAGAGTGCCGTCCCAGGGCTGGATCATCAGGGTGCGGGGATCGGGAGAGGAGATGGCCGCCACCTGGTTGAGGGGGGTGGGGGTGCCGTAATACTCCACGGAGATCCGGTCCAGCACGCCGGCGTTGGCCCGGCCGGCCCGGACGGAGGCGAAGTTGGCCTTCACCACGTCGATGGTTTTCAGCATTTTCTGGTCATAAGCTTTCGTCTCAGGGCTCATAGTCTGATCTTCCTTTCTGAACTAAAGGTAAAAACCGTCCTGGAGGGGCTCAGCCCTGGACGATGGTGCCGATTTTCTCTCCCATCACGGCCCGCAGGATGTTCTCCGGGTCCTTCAGGGCAAAGAGCAGCACGGGGATCTTGTTGTCCATGGACAGGGAGGTGGCGGTGGAGTCCATCACCTGCAGGCGCTTGGCCAGCACCTCGCTGTAGCTGATGGAGTCGTACTTCACCGCGCCGGGCTCCTTCTTGGGGTCGGCGGAGTAGACGCCGTCGATGTTCTTGGCCAGCAGGATGACCTCGGCGTCGATCTCAGCAGCCCGCAGCACGGCGGCGGTATCGGTGGAGAAGAAGGGGTTGCCGGTGCCGCAGCCGAAGATGACCACGCGGCCCTTCTCCAGGTGGCGGATGGCACGGGAACGGATATAGGGCTCAGCCACAGCCCGCATCTCGATGGCGGTCTGTACCCGGACCTCCACGCCCTTCTGCTCCAGCACGTCGGCTACCGCCAGGGCATTGATAGCGGTGGCCAGCATGCCCATGTGGTCGGAGCGGACCCGGACCATCTGGTCTCCACCGTCCTTGACGCCCCGCCAGAAGTTGCCGCCGCCGACCACGATGCCCACCTGGACACCCAGGCCCACGCACTTTTTCACCACGTCGCAGACCTGCTCGATGACCTGAAAGTCCAGGCCGCGGCTGGCGTCGCCGGCCAGAGCCTCGCCGCTGATTTTCAGCAGAACACGTTTATATTTGGGCTTCTCCATGGGAAACACTCCTTATTTCCTTATTTCATAGTGTGAGAAGGCGCCGGGCCGGCCCGCCTAACTTCAGGCACGTGGCCGCTCTCTCTTCCCCGTCCTTCCCGGTTTCATATCGCCTCTTATTTTACCGTAATTATTCCCGTTTGCCTAGGGGTTTTAGGTAAATTTTTTTCCTTTCTCCCTGTGCTCCCCGTCCCGCACCTCTGGGGTCCTTCCGTCATAGCCTGAGACAGCGCACCCTTTATTATATCCGCCGGAGTCCCCGCCGCACTTCGGCTTGGAAAGGAGTTTTTTGTTTGGCACAAGCGCTTCTCTGGGCCGGCAGCGGAACCGGCTTCACCTTTTGTATGACCGCCCTGGGCGCGGCCATGGTCTTTCTCTTCCGCAATCAGGTCTCCCCCAGCCTTCACCGCATCATGCTGGGCTTTGCCGCCGGGGTGATGATCGCCGCCAGCATGTGGTCCCTGCTCATCCCCGCCATCGAGGAGGCCCAGGCGCTGGGCCTGCCCGGCTGGCTGCCTGCCGCGGGAGGCTCCGCCCTGGGCATCCTCTTCCTGGTGGCCATGGACGGCCTGCTCCCCCACTTCTCCCCGGAGCTTCTCCGCCGCCGCAGCGGGGCTCAGAACCTGCTGCTCATCCTGGCCATCACCCTGCACAACATCCCCGAGGGCATGGCGGTGGGGGTGTCCTTCGCCCTGGCCGCCCAGGGACAGGAGGAGCTGCTCCCCGCCGCCGGCGCTCTGGCCCTGGGCATCGGCATCCAGAACTTCCCCGAGGGGGCGGCTATCTCCCTGCCTTTGCGTCAGGCGGGCTTGAGCCGCACCAAATCCTTTCTCATCGGGGCGGCCTCCGGCGCGGTGGAGCCCATCGCCGCCCTGCTCACCGTGCTGGCGGCGGGGTCGGTACAGCTGGCGCTGCCCTGGCTTCTCTCCTTTGCGGCGGGCGCCATGCTCTACGTGGTGGTGGAGGAGCTCATCCCCGAGGCCAACCTGCGACACGACCACCAGACTCACGGCGGTACTTACGGGGTGATGGTGGGCTTTTTGTTAATGATGATTTTGGATGTGGCACTGGGTTAGCCCGGCCTTAACTTGCTGAGGCAGCCGTTACGCGGCCGCTTCCTCTCTTTTTGCCAGTAAAAAATTTTTTAACAGGAAATTAACTGTTAGATTCTACAAACAGAGGGTTGACTTCCCTCCCTTAGATGTTATAATAGAGCCGCTTAGGAGGCGGACTGGCCGGTCTGCCTTCGCCCGGGGTCCGGTTGTGTGTTCCGGACTCGCACAGTGTTTTACAAAAAATCCAAATGATGCCACTGTGGGGCGGCGGCTCCGCACGCCGATTTTTTCGCACCCCTGGCGGAGCAGGCGGTGCGGCAATCGTAGGAGGGAAAAGATTATGATTACGTTCCTGATCTCTCTGGTGGTCCTGATCGTGGGCTTCGCGCTGTACAGCAAGCTCATCGAGAAGGTCTTCCGGGTCGATGATCGCCAGACCCCCGCGGTGGCCCACCCCGACGGCGTGGACTACACCCCCATGAAGACCTGGCGGCTGTTCCTCATTCAGCTGCTGAACATCGCCGGTCTGGGTCCCATCTTCGGCGCCCTGGCCGGCGCCTGCTGGGGGCCCCGGGTGTACCTGTGGATCGTCTTTGGTACCATCCTGGGCGGCGGTGTACATGACTATCTGTCCGGCATGCTCAGTGAGCGGCATGACGGCGCCTCCATCTCGGAGATCGTAGGTAAGTATCTGGGCAAGTTCATGCTCCAGGTCATGCGGGTGTTCTCCGTGATTCTGCTGATCCTGGTGGGCGTCAACTTCTCCAAGAACCCCGCCCAGCTGCTGGCCATCCTCACCCCCGACACCCTGGACGCCAACTTCTGGCTGGCCGTGGTTCTGATCTACTACTTCATCGCCACCTTCCTCCCCATCGACAAGGTCATCGGCAAGCTCTACCCCATCTTCGGCGCCTGCCTCATTATCATGGCCGTGGGCATTGCCGGCGTGATGCTCTTTGACAGCAACTACCGCGCTCAGATGCCTGAGATGTGGCAGTACATCGGCGTGGAAGGCATGGGCCATCCCGCCAACACCCCCATCTGGGCTCAGATGTTCGTCAGCGTGGCCTGCGGCGCCATCTCCGGCTTCCATGCCACCCAGTCCCCCATGGTGGCCCGCTGCATGACCTCTGAGAAAGAGGGCCGCACAATCTTCTACGGCGCCATGGTCACCGAGGGCGTCATCGCCCTCATTTGGGCCGCCGCCGGCGTCACCTTCTATGGCACCGTGGGCGCTCTGAACGACGCGCTGGCCGGTGGTCAGTCCGTGGTCGTGGAGAACATCTGCTCCACCATGATGGGCCCTGTGGGCGGCGTTCTGGCTCTGCTGGGCGTTATTGCCTGCCCCATCACCTCCGGCGACACCGCCTTCCGTTCCGCCCGTCTGACTCTGGCCGACTGGTTCCACATTGACCAGCACAACTGGAAGTACCGCCTGCTGCTGTCCGTGCCTGTGCTGGGCGTGGGCGCACTGCTCACCCAGTGGGGCGACTTTGCCACCCTGTGGAAGTACTTCTCCTGGTCCAACCAGACTCTGGCTATGATGGTGCTGTGGGCCGGCGCTGTGTATCTGCACCGCAACGGCTTCCCCCCCATCGCCTGCATGATGGCCGCGCTGCCTGCCACCTTTATGTCCGCTGTGTCCGTGACCTACTTCATCCAGGCTCCCGAGTGCCTGAACATGTCCACCGCCATCGCCTACCCTGTGGGCATCATCGTGGCTGTGGTGTTCTTCGGCATCTTCATCGTGCGGGAGTGGATGGGCCACAAGGACGACGTGACCAAGCTGGCCGCGTAACCAACACTCCGATTTCTGCATCATTTGGCCGCCCGGCAGAGCGCTGCTCTGTCGGGCGGGATTTTTTATAACTCCTTTCGGATCTGCCGCAGGGCGTTCTTCTCCAGCCGGGACACCTGGGCCTGGGAGATGCCGATTTCCCGGGAAACCTCCACCTGGGTCTTGCTCTGGTAAAAGCGCATAGCCAGAATCTTCTGCTCCCGCTCGCTGAGCCGGGACACCGCCTCCTTCAGGGCGATGTGCTCCAGCCACATCTCGTCCGTGTTCCGGCTGTCCTTCACCTGATCCATCACGCACACCGTATCCCCGCTGTCGGAGTAGATGGGCTCGTACAGGGACACCGGGTCCAGGATGGCGTCCAGAGCAAAGACCACCTCTTCCCTTTTTATGCCCAGCATCTGGGCGATCTCCTCCACACTGGGCTCCTTCTGGTGCTGGGCAATGTAGGCCTCCTTGGCCTGGAGCACCTTATAGGCGGTGTCCCGCATGGCCCGGGACACCCGCATGGCACTGTTGTCCCGCAGATAACGGCGGATCTCTCCCACAATCATCGGGACACCGTAGGTAGAAAACTTCACGTCCAGGGAGGTGTCGAAGTTGTCAATGGCTTTGATGAGGCCGATACACCCCACCTGGAACAGGTCGTCCACATTCTCTCCCCGGTTGGCAAACTTATGGATCACCGACAGCACCAGCCGAAGATTCCCGGCGATGAGCTCCTCCCGGGCCTGCTTGTCCCCCTCCTTGGCCCGGCGCAGCAGGGCCTGGGTCTCCTCGTTCTTCAGCACCTTCAGCTTGGCGGTATTCACCCCGCACAGCTCCACCTTATTCAGCATATCCAAAACCTCCCGCCGGTGACTGTCTCGTATGGCCCGGGCGGGGGCAAAAAAAGAACCTCCTTCCGGGATACTGTGTCATTCAGTATCTCCCGGACAGGAGGTTTCATACTTTTGGAGGATGTGGGATATTTTTTATTGTCTGACCCGTTTCGATGGATTTTTTCGTTAATGGAGCAGGATGAACAGCAGCCCGAACACCAGCCCCAGGCCGGTGAGCATCAGGCCGAAGGCCAGAGAGTGGACAAAGCCCACCGAGCGGCGGGGGTCGTCGGAGTAGAAGGCGAAGTGGTAGTCGTCCGCCGCCTGCTCCACGCTGGGCCGGGGGGTGTACTCCGCCCCGGTGAGGGCGGTGACCGCCTTGTCCCGCAGCTTCAGCAGGCTCTGGTGCCCCCGGGCAAAGAGGCTGGGAATGCCGTGGAAGATGAGCCGGGGCAGGATACGGTCCACCAGGGTGGCCAGCACGATGGCCGCCTGGGCGGCAAAACGCAGCGCGGGCCGGTAGAGCCCAAGCTCCAGATTCATCCAGCCGGGGATGGGGTTCACATACCGCTCCCGGCGGATGAGCAGCTTCCGCACCGCCAGCAGGTAGACCAGGGAGCCGATTACCACGGAGATGGCCGCCCCCCGCAGGTTAACGGCGGAGAAGTAGGCCACCGGGTGCTCCGGCCCCTCCCCGTGGAGAAAGCTGCGCCCCAGGGCGGCCAGGCTGTCCATGCCCCCGTTGGGGGTGGTCCCCAAAAAGGCCATGACCAGAACATAGACCCCCATGGTGGCCGCGGTGGCGGGGGCGATGTAGGGCTTGGGGCCGTGCCACTTCTTCTCCAGGGCCTTCTCGGGCAGGGTGTTGCGCTCCAGGAAGAGGCAGACAAACAGCTTGAGCATGTAGGCCAGAGTCAGTCCGCCAGACAGCAGGAACAGCCACTCCAGGCCGGTGAACAGCACCCCGTACTGGGGAGCCAGAGCGATATACTCCACAATGCTCTCGTGGAGCAGGGTCTTGCTCACATAGCCGTTGAGCAGAGGCAGGCCCGCCAGACTGAGCATGGGCACCCCCATCAGTACCGCCAGCACCGGCTTTTTTCGGCCAAAGCCCCGTACGTCGTTGAGATCGTAGGAGTGGGTGGACAGGTGGATGACGCCGGCGGCGGGAAAGAGGACCATCTTAATGAGGGAGTGGTTGAAGATGTGGAGGATGGTTCCGTCCACCGCCAGGGCGTTGTGGTGTCCCAGCAGGCACTGCATGGAGACCCCCACCAGGATAAAGCCGATCTGGGAGATGGAGGAGCAGGCGAAGGTGCGCTTGAGGTCGATGGAGCACACCGCCAGCGCCGCCCCCAATACCATGGTGATGCCGCCGATGGCCGCCAGCAGCATCCCCCATCCTCCGTCGTAGAGGAAGATGGTGGTGGACAACACCAGCACCCCGTAGATCCCCGTCTTGGTGATGACGCCGGAGAGCACCGCCGAGGCGGGAGCCGGGGCCGCCGGATGGGCGGTGGGCAGCCAGATATGCAGGGGGAAAGCGCCCGCCTTGGCCCCAAAGCCGATGAGGATGAGAATGCCGGAGGCCCACAGGACGCCCCGGTCCTCCAGGGCGGCGGCCGCCTCCCGCATGGCGTCAAACTCCAGGGTACCCAGCTGGTAGTAGAGGAGAAACAGCCCCGTCAGCGCGGCCAGGCCGCCGATCACCGCCACCGCCAGGTAGGTGTCCCCCGCCTGGAGGGCATCGGGCTCCTCGGTCTGGATGACGGTGACAAAGGAGGTAAAGGACATGACCTCAAAGAAAATAAAGGTGGTAAACAGGTCGGCGGACAAAAATACCCCCATGGTGGCCCCCAGAGTCATGAGCCAGAAGAGGTAGTACCGGTTCTGACGGGCCACGTGGGCCATGTACTCCCGACAGAAGATGGTGGCCGCCAGCCAGCCTGTGGCAGTGAGGGTGGCCATCAGGGTATGGAAATCGCCCGAGGCAAAGCGGATGCCCAGACCACAGAAGCCGTCGATCCCGCTCTCCAGCACCGGACCGGTCCACAGGGTGGCTACCATCATGGTCTCCAGCACGGTCACCGCCAGCACCACGGTGTCCCGGGCCTTGGGGTAGGCAAGGCCCATCCAGAATGCAAAGGCCCCCGCCGCCATAGGCAGGAACACCAGCATCAGCAGCAGATCCGACATCCTCTCTCCCTCCTTTCTATGAAATGAAATACCTTACCCCGCGCCCAGCAGAGTGTTTACCACGGTGACCAGATGGTTGGCCCCCAACCCCAACACCACCGATCCCGCCGACAGCACGGTGAGGGGCAGGGTCATGCGGATGCCCGGGTCCCGCCGGGCCTGTCGGGGCACCCGGACGGTAAGCTGCCGGTTCTGCCGGGGGAAAAAGGCCAGCAGCACGATCTGCATGAGGTACAGTGCGGTGAGCAGGGCGGATAAAATGAGCGCTGCCGCGGCCAGATAGCCGATCCCCTCCCCCAGTCCCACCGCCGAGGTGGCCAGCATCCACTTGCTGGTAAAGCCCGCCAGAGGCGGCACGCCCATCAGGCCCAGGCCCGCCGTGGCAAAGCAGCCAAACACAATGGGCATCAGCACGCCGCAGCCCTCCACGTCGGGGACAAAGTCCCGGTGGAGCTTGTAGTGGACCGCGCCTACGCAGAAAAACAGGGTGATCTTCAATACCGCATGGAAAATCATATGGACCATTCCCGCCGCCAGTCCGGCGGTGGTCAGGGTGGTCACCCCCAGCAGCACATAGGACAGGTTGCTGATGGTGGACCAGGCCAGGCGGCGCTTTAAGTGCTTGGTGCGCAGGGCCTTGGAGGAGCCGTACACAATGGTAAAGATGGCCGCTCCCATCACCAGATACTGGGCCCAGGAGCCCCGAAGAAGGGCGGGGCCGTAGCCGTACCAGGTGAGGCGGGTGACGGCAAACACCCCCGCCTTCACCACCGCCACTGCGTGGAGCAGGGCGGTCACCGGCGTGGGAGCCACCGAGGCCCGCAGCAGCCACTTGTGTCCCGGGAACACCGCCGCCTTCACGCCGAAGCCGAAAAAGCCCAGCACATAGGCCGCCCGCAAGGTATCCTCCTTGCCGGCGGGGCATACCAAACTGCCCCCGAACTGAAACACGGTGCCCCCGTGCTCCAGCAGCATGACCATGGCCAGAAAGCCCAGGGCCGCCCCGCACATGGAGTAGGTAAGGTACACCCGCCCGGCGTAGCGGGCCTTGCTGTCCATGGCGTGCATCACCAGGGGCAGGGTGGCCAGGGTGAGCAGTTCATAGAAGAGGTACATGGTGAGGGCGTTGGCCGAGAAGGCGATGCCCAGGGTCACGCCGAAGCTGGCTAGGTAGAAGGTGAAAAACCGGTTCTCATGCCCCTCCCGGCTCATATACTCCACGGCATACAGGCAGGCCAGAGGCCACAGCACCGACACTAGCGCGGCGAACAGGCAGGACAGGCCGTCCACCCGGAAGGCGATGGACAGGTGATCCCCCATGACCAGCAGCGTGAACAGGGGGCCGCCCCGCAGGGTAAATACCGCCCCCAGAGCCAGGGCGGACGTACCGCAGGCCGCAGCCAGCACGTAGTTCTGCCGGGCGATCCGGCTCTGGGGCCGCCAGGCTGCCAGACCCAGTCCGGCCAGCATGGGGAACAAAATGGCGCACAGCATAAGCATGGGTTCTCACCTCCTTCTTTCCAGTCAAATATTATCCGAACAGGGGCTCCACCACCGCCCCCAGTCCGGCCTCCAGCCAGTTGGGGAACATGCCCAGCAGCACCACCGCCGCGGTGAGCAGGCACAGAGTAGTCCACATAAGCCAGGTGTCCTGCTGCTTGATGACGCTCTCGTGGTCAAAATCTTTTCCCGGGAAAAAGGCCCGGATGACGATGGGCAGCAGGTAGCCCGCCGTCAGCAAAGCGGACACCATCAGCACCCCGATGCCCCAGCAGGCCAGGGTGAAGTCCCCCGCCTCCAGGGCTCCCTGGGCCAGCAGCCACTTGCTGACAAAGCCGCCGGTGGGGGGGATGCCCACCAGGGACAGGGCGGACAGGGCGAAGCTCCACATGGTGAAGCTGCACGCCACACCTACGCCCCGCATCTGGGAGACCTGGGTGATGTGGGTCTGGTAAATGACCGAGCCGGTGGCCAGGAACAGGGCATTTTTGGCCACGGCATGGAAAATCACCTGGAGCAGCGCTCCCTCCAAAGCCACGGGGTGGAACAGCATCAGGCCAAAGATGACATAGGACACCTGACTGACGGTGGAGTAGGCCAGCCGCTTTTTCAGGGTATCCTCCCGCAGGGCCAGGGTGGAGCCCATAAACACGGTAATGAGGGCGAGCACCAGCACCACCATCTGCGCCCAGGAGCCGTCCAGGAACTCCCAGCCGAACAGGTAGTAGGCCACCCGCAGCAGGGCCAGCACACCCATCTTGGTGATGAGGCCGGAGAGCACCGCCGAGGCGGGAGCCGGGGCCACCGGATGGGCGATGGGCAGCCAAGCGTGGAGGGGGAACATGCCCGCCTTGCAGCCAAAGCCCACCGCCATCACCACGAACACGCCCAGCAGCAGGGTGCGGTCCTCCCCTGCCCGGGCAAGGTCCAGTACGCCTCCGGGGGTAAACAGGTCGGTGGTGCAGTAGCCCTGGAGGACAAACAATCCCAGCAGGCCCAGTCCCGCCCCCGCCACCGAGAAGCCCAGGTAGCGGTAGGCCGCCTCGAAGGCCTTTCGGGTGCCGATGTGGAGGACCAGAGGGACAGACAGCAGGGTCATCATCTCATAAAAGAGGTAGAGCGTTACCAGATTGCCCGCAAAGCAGATCCCCATCAGAGCGCCCAGGGTCATAAGATAGAAGCCGAAGAACCGCTCCCGGTGACCCTCATGGTTCATGTACTCAAAGGCAAAGACGGCCACCGCAAACCAGATAAGACAGATAAGGTTGGCAAACAGCCGCCCCAATGAGTCCCCCTGGAGCACCAGCCGCGCCCCCTGGGTAAGGCGAAGCAGCACAAAGGGGCCGGTGTCGTTCCGGGAGACCTCCAGCACCACAAAAATCTGAAAGAGCAGCAGAAGCGTGACGGTCACCCGCCGGGTATTCATATTGTGGATGCCCAGCACAGCCAGGCCGCCCAGGATGGGCACCAAGATGGGCAAGAGAAGCAGGATTCCGTCCACTCCCCCACCTCCTTTCCGATGGGTTTCGTCTTAAAACAGGTTCAGGCCCTGCTCAATCAGGTCCCGGACAGGGCCGAAGGCGGTGCCCAGCACCACGTTGCACAGGAGGAACAGCGCCAGCGCACCCTCCCGCTCCCACTTCCAGGGGAGCCGCTCCCCCTCCTTGCCCCGGCCCCAGATGGCCAGGATGGCGGGGATGTAGTACATGGCGTTGAGCACCGAGCTGGCCGCCAGGCCGAAGAGAGCCGGGGCGGTCTGCCACTGGGCGTCCAGGGCGGCGATGGCCAGGCAGTACTTGGCGGAAAAGCCCGCCAACAGGGGCAGGCCGCACAGGGACAGGCCGCCCACGGTGAAGGCCAGCCCGCCCAGAGGCGCCCGGCGGGCAGCGCCCCGGAGCTGGCTCCAGTAATGTCCTCCCCCACTGGCCCGGATCATGGCTCCCGCTCCCGAGAAGATCATAGACTTGGTCATGGCGTGGGCCAGAATCTGGTAGCAGGCAGCAATGAGCCCCGCGTCAGTCCCCAGGCCCAGCCCCAGGAAGATGTAGGAGATCTGAGCAGAGGAGGAGTAGGCGATCATGCTCTTGACCTCCTCCTGGCGCAGCGCCGCCACCGAGGCAAAAAGCATCCCGGTGAGTCCCAGGAGAAACAGCAGGTCGTCCATATAGGTGGTAGCCAGCAGAGAGGGACCGTACACCCGCAGGATCAGTTTCAGCAGGATGATGAGGTAGCCTTTCAGCACCAGGCCGGAGAGCACCGCGCTGGAGGCGGTGGTGGCGCTGGCGTGGGCGTCGGGCAGCCAGGCGTGGAAGGGAAACTGGGCGCTTTTGATGCTCAGGCCCAGGGTCATGAGCAGGGCAGACACCACCAGAGGCAGAGAATAGGTTCGGGTGGCCACCAGCTCCATCACTGCCTGCTCCAGGCTGGAGCAGAGGAGCTGTCCGGTGATGCAGTAGAGCAGGGCGATCCCCAGCAGCACCAGGCCAGAGCCCAGGCAGCTGAAAATCAGGTAGCGGATGGCAGACACCACCGACCGTCCGCTCTCCTTGGCCACCACCGCCATGCAGGCGGTGACGGCGGCGATCTCAATAAAGACGTAGGCGGTAAACAGGTCGTCGGTGTAGATCATGGCCAGCAGCGACCCAAACAGCAGCTGCATGAGCACACAGTAGCTCCCCTGCCGGTCGGCGCGCACATCCCGGCGGATGTCCTCCGCCCCGGCGCACAGGGACAGGATCATCACCAGGCTGAACACCAGGGCCAGCAGGGCCTCCAGGGGACCGCAGCGCAGGAGATTGCCCCAGGGGGCCGGGAAGTGGCCCATCTGATAGGTGAAGCTCTCCCCCGCCCCAGACAGCTGGACCAGCAGCACCGCCGACAGGGCAGCCACCACCACTTCCACCCCG
Source organism: uncultured Oscillospiraceae bacterium (assembly GCA_944385665.1). GTDB lineage: Bacteria > Bacillota > Clostridia > Oscillospirales > Oscillospiraceae > Lawsonibacter. Next base: position 3,540 of record CALWYB010000012.1, on the reverse strand, counting down.
CGGATCAGGTTCAGTCCCCAGCTCTTTTTTGAAAAGAAGGGGATAACCATAGCGCTCATCAGCACCAGGAGGATGCTGAACATGGGGATATTGTATGTAAGGGGCATTCGCTTCACCTCCTCTCCCATAGCAGGGTTTTAGTCCTCCGCCTTGCCCTCCCAGGCCAGCATGAGGATCACGTCCAGGTTGACGCTGTGGTACTGGCGGTAGAGCCGGATGGTCAGGGCCAGAAACAGGGCGGTGGTGCTCACCGCCACCACGATGCCGGTGAGCACCAGGCCGCCGGGCACCGGGTTAATGTACTGGGAGGCCTTGGCTCCCTCCTCTACAATGGGGGCGGCTCCCCCTTCGATGTAGCCCATGGAGGCCAGGAAGAGAAACACCGCCGTGTCCATCAGATTCAGGCCGATGATCTTCTTGATGAGGTTGGGGTGGAGAAACAGGGTGACAAAGCCGATGCTGAACAGCAGCACGGCGGTGATGTAGTAGCGCTGCTGCAAAATGGTCTCCAGCACAGTTATCCCTCCCCTTCCAGAAACAGTGAGTAAAAGGTATACATGGTGCAGGCCACGATGATGCCCACACATAGATTCAGCGGCAGGATGAACCCTCCGCTGAGAATAGCCCCGGGAATCCCCTTGGGCACCTCCCAGCCCACGTGGTTGGCCCCGGTGTAGAAGGAGTATCCCTTCATCAGCCCGTAGGCCAGCAGGCAGGTGACGGTAATCTTAGAGGTACGGGGTGCGGGCAGCATCCGGGCCATCCGCTCCTCCCCCAGCACCAGGGAGGCCAGAATCAGACCGCCGCCCAGAATGGCTCCGCCGGAAAATCCGCCGCCGGGGCTCAGGTGGCCGTTGACCACCACATAGACTCCGAACAGCAGAATGACGGGCAGCACCCGCCGCCCCACCTGGGAGAGGACCTGGTCCGGCCCCCGGAAGGTGCGCATCCGGCTTTTCGGGCTGTGGAGCAGCAGCAGGGTGCTCATGGCGGCGGCAAAGAGCACCGCCGACTCCCCGAAGGTATCAAAAGCCCGGTAGTCCAAAATCATGCCGGTGACGGCGTTCACCGCCCCCGTCTCCTCCAGGCCCTGCTCCAGATAGCGCTGGGACACCTCGTTCACCGCCGGGCTGTCCGCCCGGCCGAAGAGAGGCAGGTTCATGGTGACCACCAGGAAGATAGCCGCCAGGGTAATCACAATCACGGCGCTGAGCACCCGGTAGAGCAGGATCTGATTGCGCAGCTTGCCCGGGCGGTGGTGCCGGGGCGGATGGACGGGCTCCGGCTCAGGGGCGGGTGGACCGTGGAGAGAACCCCGGGGGTCCTCCAGGCCCTTCTCCCGGCGCTGACGGAAGCGCATCAGGCGGTAGGCCCCGAACTCCATATAGCCGTGGGCCTCGATGTACTCCAGGTACTCCTGGAACTCGGCCCGCTCCGGATCCTCGGGTCCCTCGGCTCCCTCGGGCTCCTCGCCCCCCGCCCAGCGGAGAAAGCGGTGGTACCAGTCCTCCCGGACGTTATGATTCTTCATCCTTCTCCATCCCCTTCACCGCATTGATTTTCCGCAGGGTGAGGAAAAACAGCAGGCTGGTCACCCCCGCCCCCACGGCGGCCTCCGTGATGGCCAGGTCGGGGGACTCCAGCAAAAACCACAAAATGGACATGACCGCCGAGTAGGACATGAAGATGATGATGGAGGACACCATCTTCTTGCCCAGCACGGTGGCCAGGGCGCAGAACACCAAAAAGGCCAGCAGCAGCACTTCCAGCACGATCATAGCTCCTGCTCCCCCTCTCCCGGCAGTTGGTCGGGCTCGATGCCCCGGCCGGTAACCAGCTCCATGCGGGCGATGAGGTGGGCGGAGACCGGGTTGGTCACCCACAGGATCACCAGGGCCAGGGCCAGCTTGGCGGTGGCCACCGTCAAGCCCCACAGCACCATCACCCCCGCCAGCACCAGGAACACCCCCATGGTGTCGGCCAAGGCTCCGGCGTGGATGAGATCCAGGGTCTCCTTGAAGCGGAACAGCCCCAGGGCGGCGATGAGCACCACCACCACCCCCAGGCAGATGAGGACCGCTCCCAGCACGGTACGTATGGTCATGGCTCCTCCTCCCTTCTCTCCCGGTGCCGCCGGATGGAGATCCGGCTGAGCACCGCCACCGCCAGCAGGTTCAGCAGTCCATAAAGGATGACCACATCCACCAGGTAGGACGCACCCAGCAGGTAGGACAGCACACTCAGCAGCAAAATGACCACGGTACAGATCATGTTCAGGGCAATGAGCCGGTCGGTGTACCGGGGTCCCCGGATGGCCCGGGCCAGACAGGCCAGCAGCACCAGGGTCAGCACACACAGCACCCCCACCAGCACACCTGTCAGCACCGGCGTACACTCAGCCATGGTCTCCCTCCTCCCAGCGCGCCAGGCGGGGCGCAAAACCATTTTCCTTTGCTCCCTTGGCAAACTCCTCATCCAGGGCATGGACACACAGGCGGTCCCCTTTCAGGGAGACCGTCACCGTCCCCGGGGTGAGGGTGATGGAATTGGCCAGGGTGAGTCGGGTGCCCTCCTCCTTCAAATCAGTGCGGAACCACACCAGCCGGCCGCCCCCCCTCCGCTTTTTCGGGAAGAGAATGCGCTCCATCACCTGGAGATTGGACACCACCACCTGACCAAACAGGTAAAAAAGGTATAAAAATACCCTGGGGAGCCGCTGCATCATACGCAGTCCTCCCCAGGCAGGCAGGTTCAGCACGGTGCGGGCAAGCCAAGTGAGCGCGGCGGAGACCGCCGCGCCTATGAGCACCACTTCCCAGTTCAATCTTCCGTTCAGGACAATCCAAATGAGGAACAACAACAAAAACAAGGGGAACCCTCTCTCCTCTGATTCCAATTCCGGGGCAAATCGCCCCCGCGCTCCGGCCACCGCCATGGTCGGCCTGCTCACATTAACTTGTTAAAGCATATTATAGCAGATGAAATTCAAAATTGAAAGATTTTCATGAAAAATATTCAAACTTTTTCTGCTAACCTGTTTCCAGTCCGAAAACAGGACTTCTTTATCTCACGCTTAAGTCGAAACATACGCGGTTTTCTTGTCTCTTAAGCAAACGCGGGGCGTGCTAACACGTCCCGCGTTTGTACAATTCTACGAAAAATTCAGATTCCACGGTTCAGGGTCCGGCGCAGACGGATCTTCCCCGCCAGAGCCTGGTCCAGCAGGTCCAAAAACTTCTGCCGGTCCTCGGGCAGGCCGCCCTTCAGCGGCAGGTAGTTGGAGGCGTGGTTGCTGGTAAAGTGGAGGGGGGCCACGTCCAGATTTTCAATGAGCAGGTGGCACTCCTCCAGAATCTGGTCGGGGGTACACACCTGGAACCGTCCGGCCAGCACGTCCTCCCCCAGAGGGGTTCCCTTGGCGGGGGCGAAGGTCATGGCGGACAGATGCCGGGGCTTCATGGCGTTGATCATCTTGGCGGTGGACAGGATGTGCTCCTCCCAGTCCCCGTCCTGGCCGGTGAGGCCCATGATGATGATGGC
>CALWYB010000011.1 GCA_944385665.1 uncultured Oscillospiraceae bacterium | reverse complement strand
GACAGCTAGGAGGTGTGGACCATGCCGTCCACGCCGCCGATGTCCACGAAAGCGCCGTAAGAAGTCAGAGACTTCACGGTGCCGGTGTAGTGCTTGCCGGGCTCGATCTCAGCCCAGACCTTCTCCGCAGCGGCGGCACGCTCGGCGCGCAGCACGCGGCTGATGGAGCCCACCACGCGGCGGCGGGCACGGTTGACCTCGGTAATGATGAGGCGCACCTTCTGCTTGAGCAGGGTGTTCATGGGAGTCTCACGGGGCAGACCGGTCTGAGAAGCGGGAACGAACACGCGGATGCCCTTCACGGACACGACCACGCCGCCCTTGTTGTCCTCAGTGACCACGCCTTCCATGACGGTCTCGTTCTCCCGGGCGGCCTCGATCTCCTCCCAGCCCTTGACCACGTCCAGACGCTTCTTGGACAGGGTGACAACACCCTCCTGGTCGTTGACGCGGACCACAAAGGTCTCGATCTCGTCGCCGACCTTCACCAGATCCTCCACCTTGGCGGTGGGGTCATCGGTGAGTTCAGACACGGGAATGTAGCCGGCGTGCTTGGTGCCCAGATCCACCTGGATCTCAGTAGGCGTGATTGCAACCACAGTACCAGTTACCTTATCCCCCGTATTCAAAGTTTTGATCGACTCCTCCAGCATTTCCGCAAAGGACTTCTCGATCTCCATGTTTTCATCGCTCATTTTGTCACAGACCTCCTTTATTATCCACGCGGGAGTCGAAGCACCCGCCGTGATGCCGACAACTTCTGCCTGGGCCAGCCGGCTGAGATCCAAATCCGCGGCACGCTCAATGAGCTGCACGTCCGGACAGGATTCCCGGCAAATCTCCGCCAAGCGTTTGGTATTGGAGCTTTTACCGTCGCCGATGACCACCATTTTGTCGCACTGCGCGGCGAACTGATGGGCTTCCTCCTGGCGTTTCGATGTCGCTCCGCATATTGTATCAAAAAATTCCGCGTTTGTACACTCTTTTTTTGCTTTTTTCACGCACCCGTCCCAGATTTTTCTGGTGGAAGTGGTCTGAGAGACAAAAGTAAGCGGAAGATTTTTCCTATTTTCGTCCTCCCGAAGCCACTCCTCCAGCTCGTCCGCTCCGGGCAGCACCACCGGATGGCGGCACCAGCCGGCGATAGCTACCACCTCCGGGTGGTTGGGCGTGCCGATGATCACCGGCTGCCTCCCCTGCTCCTCCGCCTTGGCCACGATCCGGTGGATCCGGGTCACGTTGGGGCAGGTAGCGTCCAGAATTTTGGCCCCTCGCTGCTCCAGGCGCTGGTAGGTGGCCCGGCTCTCCCCGTGGGAGCGGATAATGACGCCGTACCCCTCGGGCACCTGGTCCGGGTCCTCCACCACCTTCACGCCCTGGCGGGCCAGGTGGTCCACCACATCGCTGTTGTGGATGATGTAGCCCAGCATGACGCAGGGCTCACCGGACTGGGCGGCCGACTCGGCCAGCTCCACCGCCCGCTTCACCCCGTAGCAGAAGCCGGCGGACTTGGCCAGACGGATCTTCATTCCAGTCCCTCCCCCAGCGCGTGGATCTTGTTCATCACCGTCTCGGTGATCTCGTCCAGTTCCTCCGCCGTAGCTTTACGGCCTTCGATCTGGGGGTAGAAGGGCTGGCCGATGACCACGGTGGTGGGCCGGAACCAGCGCTTCTTCCGGCAGACATAGATGGGAAGAATGGGGGTGCCGGTGCGGGTGGCAAAGAGGGCGGCGCCCCCCTTGGCCTCCACGTGCTCCCCCTCGTGGACCCGGGTCCCCTCCGGGAAGATAAGCAGCTTGCCCTGGTTCTTCAGCCAGGACAGGGCGGCCTTCACCGCCTTTACGTCGGCGTGGCCTCGGTCCACATAGATGACCCCTGCCTTGTCCAGCAGGGGGCCAATGATGGGCACCCGGGACAGCTCGATCTTGGCCATGGGCCGGATCTGATAGCGCAGAGTACAGGCAAAGCAGACAAACAGGGGGTCGGTCAGGGCGGTGTGGTTGGCGCACAGCACCACGCCGCCGTCGGGGACGTTCTCCCGCCCCACAGCCCGTACCGGATGGCACAGGCAGAAAAACGGCTTGACCACGCAGTAGAGAAGCCGGTAAACCGTTTCCATACTCACAGGTCGATCCTCTCCCTTACCAACTTGATGAGGGCCTCCAGACTGCCTTTCAGGTCCAGATGGGTGGTATCCAGCCGCACCGCGTCCTCTGCCTGACGCAGGGGAGCCACCTCCCGGTGGGCGTCCTGATCGTCCCGCTGCTGGATGTCGTGGAGGATATCAAAAAACTCCGCCCGCTCGCCCCGCTGCTCCAGTTCCAGGCAGCGGCGCCGCGCCCGGGCCTCGGGGGCGGCGGTGAGGAAGATCTTCACCCCCGCATGGGGCAGTACCACCGTGCCGATGTCCCGCCCGTCCATGACCACGTCGTGCTCCTGGGCCTGGCGGCGCTGGAAGTCCAGCAGGAAGGCCCGCACCTGGGGCAGGGCCGCCACCTGGGAGGCCATGCCGGAGATCTCGTGGTGACGGATGTCCTGGGACACGTCCGCCCCTGACAAGTACATATGCTGTACCCCGTCCTCCCCGTAAGCCATCCGCAGGTCCAGGTCCTTCAGAAGGGGCGCGACCTGCTCCGGGTCGGAGGGATCGGCCCCCGCCTGCTTGCAGCGCAGAGCCACGGTGCGGTAAATGGCTCCCGTGTCCACGTACAGATAGCCGATCTCCTTGGCCAGCGCCCGGGCCAGGGTACTCTTCCCTGCCCCGGCGGGTCCGTCGATGGCAATGCTGCGATGTTCCATAGTTTCCTCTCCCTATGTGTTTTCTTGCCCGGCAGTCTGCACCGCCCGCGCCGCGCTCTCTCCCGCGCAGCGGCCGGTGGCCCAGGCGATCTGGAGGTTAAAGCCTCCCGTATAGGCGTCCACGTCCAGCAGCTCCCCCGCCAGGAAGAGCCCGGGCACTTTCTTGGACTCCATGGTCTTAGGGTCCACCTCCCCCACCTTCACGCCGCCGGAGGTAACGATGGCCTCGGCAATGGGCCGGGGGCCTTTGACGTGGATGGTGAGCCCCTTCAGGGTCTCCAGCAGCCGGCGGCGCTCCTGCCGGGTGACGTCGTGGGCCTTCCGGTCGGCAGGGATCTGGGTGAGCTCCAGCATTACCGGCACCATCAGCCGGGGCACCAGGGCGCCCAGCACATTGTGCATGTCCCGGTTGGCGTTCTCCCCCAGCTCCCGGAGGAGCCGGGCGTCCAGTTTTTCCTCGTCCAGGGCGGGCTTGAGATCGATGACGCAGGTGTACTGGTCCTTCTCATAGTCCCGCAGGTGGGCGCTGGCGCTGAGCACCAGCGGGCCGGACAGGCCGAAGTGGGTGAACAGCAGCTCTCCCTGCTCCTGAAACACCACTTTTTTCTTCTTGTTCTTCACCTTCAGCACCACATTTTTCAGGGCCAGACCCTGCATCTGGGCGCAAAAAGGCTCCTCCGCCTCCAGCGGGACCAGAGAGGGCTTGGCGGGGACAATGGTGTGTCCCAGGGCCTGCGCCATGGCGTAGCCGTCTCCGGTGGAGCCGGTTGCGGGGTAGGACGCCCCGCCGGTGGCCAGAACCACCGTCCGGGCGGGATATTCGCTCCCCTCCCCCACCACGGTGAAAGTGCCGTCCGTCTCCGGGCGGATCTCCAGAGCACGGTCCTGGAGGACGGGAACTCTGCGCCGGTGAAGGGCGCGGAACAATGCGTCAATGATGTCGGCGGAGCGGTCGGACTGGGGAAAGACCCGGTTTCCCCGCTCCACTTTCAGGGGCACGCCCAGCTCCTCAAAGAAGTTCTCCACCCACTGGGGGGGCGTGCGGGTCATGGCCCCGTAGAGAAAGCGGCTGTTTCGCGGGGTGCTGGCCAGCACCTGCTCCACCGGGCAGTGGTTTGTGACATTGCAGCGGCCCTTGCCGGTGATATACAGCTTGCGCCCCACCTTCTGGTTGCGCTCCAGCAGACACACTTGAGCCCCCTGCTCCGCGGCGGCGATGGCGGCCATCATGCCGGCCGCACCGCCGCCGATGATCAAAACATCGGTCATACCTGATCTTCCTGGGCCTTCTGATAGACCCCATACTCCTCCCAGATCTGTTCCAGCGTCTGGAAGGTTTTGGACAGATCTTCATTCTTTTTCCGGCTCACTTCCACCAGCAGGGCGTTGACCAGACTCAGCGGCGCCACCAGGGAGTCCACGAAGGAGGCCATGTCGCTGCGGGCCTTCAGGGTGTACTTGGCGTTGGCCGCCAGAGGGGAGGCCTCGCTGTCGGTGATGGCGATGGTGGTGGCGCCCCGGTCCCGGGCGAAGTTCATGGCCTGCACCGCCCGGCTGGAGTACCGGGGGAAGCTGATGCCGATGACCACGTCCCCCTCCCCCACCCGCAGCAGGCTCTCAAAGACCTCGCTGGGGGTGTTGGCAGTGATCATGGCCACGTTGTCAAACAGCAGGTTAAAGTAGAACCCCAGGAAGGTGGCAATGGCCGCCGAGGAGCGCACGCCAATGATATAGATGCGCCGGGCGGCCACGATGGCGTCGGTGGCCTTGTCAAAGCTGTCCCGGTCGATGTCCTCCAGGGTGAGGCGGATCTTCTCAATGTCCGACTGGAGCACCATGTCCAGCACATTCTGGTCGCCGATGCGGTCGTTGGCCACCTCGATGCGCTGCACCGAGGTCAGCCGGTTGCGGATCATCTTTTGCAGGGACTTTTGCATACTGGGATAGCCGTCATATCCAAGTTCGGCGGCAAAGCGCACCACGGTGGACTCGCTCACGTTCACCCGCTTGCCCAGACGGCTGGCGGTCATAAAGGCCGCCTTATCATAGGACTCCAAGATGTAGTTGGCAATGCGTTTCTGCCCCTTGGAGAAGGTATTCATATTTTCCTGGATTACGGCCAGAATATCCCGATTCATATTCCTTTCATCTCCTGACAATGGTGGCTTCTCGCTGATTAGGAGCCCGGACAGGGAGCCGGATCTCCGGCATAAAAGAAGCCGTCTGTCTCTGTTTCCCCCACAGCCCCGCTCTTGGCATAGGGAGGAAGATTCGCGGGAAATCCTGCCGCAAACCGGCAAAACTTCCATCGTCTATCATACCTGCTTTCCACAAAAAATGCAAGCAATTTCTGCAAGTCTTTCATATAATCTTGCAAAAAATTTGCCTGCATTTTCCTAATTCTTTACAAATTCTTTCCCAGCGCAGCCAGTTCCTCCCGGGTGAGAGGCCGCCACTGGCCGGGCTTGAGCCGCCGGTCCAGCTGCACCTGACCCTCCCGGATGCGCTTGAGCCGGGTGACCTCCAATCCCGCCTGGGCGCACATCCGCCGCACCTGGCGGTTCTTCCCCTGGCAGATGGTGATGGACAGCTGGGTCACTCCCTGATCTCCGGTGCGTCCCCGCACCACCTTAGCGGGAGCCAGCGGCTCCCCGTCCAGCTCCATAGGGCCGGACAGGATGGGCAGGGCGGCCTCCACATCCCCTGTCACCCACACCAGGTACTCCTTCTCCACCTGATGGCTGGGGTGGAGCAGATGGTTGGTCAGCTCTCCGTCGTCAGTCATCAGCAGCAGACCCTCGGAGTCCAGGTCCAGCCGGCCCACCGGCCACACCCGTTTCCCGCACCCCGACACCAGGGCCGCCACCGTTTTGCGCCCCTTCTCGTCGGACAGGGTGGTCACATACCCCCGGGGCTTATTCAGCATCAGGTATGTACGGGGGCTGCCCCCCCGGAGAGGACGGCCGTCCACCTCCACCCGGTCCCGGTCCAGGTCGGCCCGGTCGCCCAGGGAGGCGGGAAGGCCGTTCACCGTCACCCGCCCCGCCGTGATCCACGCCTCCGCCGTACGGCGGGAGGCCAGCCCACACTGGGAGATCAATTTTTGCAGCCGCTCCTCCAAGGAAACCGCCCCTTTCTCATATCCGTGTTCAGCCCAACAGCCAGTCCAGCCAGCCCTTCCGCTCCTGCTGATCCCGATGGATGGGCACAGCGGAGGAGAGGTCGCTCTCCCCCACCACCTCGCCGCCCAGCAGCACTTCCACCCGGCCCATGGGCACCCCGGCCTGCACCGGGGCATCCAGGCTGGTGAGACCGCCCAGCTCCAGCCGTGTCTCCAGCTTCTCCCCTGCTCCCACCGGCCAGCGCAGGGTCTCCTCCGCCTCCAGGGACACAAAGGGCACCAAACTGCCCGAGACGGGCAGAGTGCACAGGCTCTGTCCCGCCGTCACCGCCTCTTCCATGTGGTAGTTGGCAAACCCGTAGTCCAGCAGGGCGGCGTGGTCGCTCCAGTCGTTGGGGGCGTTCAGTGTGACGGCGATGAGGGTCATCCCGTCCCGCTGCGCCGCCGACACCAGGGTGCGGCCTGCCGCCTGGGTGTAGCCTGTCTTCATGCCCACACAGCCCTCATAACGCCACAGGAGCTTGTTGTGGTTGACCAGGGTGCGCCCCTCCATGGTAACCGACCGGGTGGCGGTCATCTCCGCCAGCTCCGGCGTTTGCAGACAGGCCCGGGCCAGCAGAGCCATGTCATAGGCGGTGGAGTAGTGCTCCTCCCCGTCCAGGCCGGTGGGGTTGGTAAAGTGGCTGTTTGTCATCCCCAGCTCCCGGGCCTTGTCGTTCATTTCCTGGGCAAAGGCCTCCAGGCTTCCGGCGCAATAGAGGGCCACTGCGGTGGCCGCATCATTGCCCGAGTGAAGGAGCATACCATATAGCAAGGTTTTTAGCTTTACCGTCTCTCCCGCTTTTAAATAGAGGGAAGAACCCTCTACCCCTGCCGCTTCCGTCGGGATGGTCACGTCCTCCTCCAGGCTGTGGCCCGACTCCAGGGCCACCAGCGCGGTCATCAGCTTGGTGGTGCTGGCAATGAGCCGCTGGGTGTCCGCGTCCTTGGCGTACAGCACCCGGCCGCTCTCCGCCTCCATGAGCACTGCGCTCTGGGCCGAGACCGTCACCTCCGCCGCCCCTGCCTGGGGCAGCAGGGCAAAACACAGCGCCGCTGCCAACAGCACTCCCGTTCCTCTCCCCACTTCCATCGCCTCCTGTTGGGATGTATGGAATTAGGATGGCCGGTTTTTTCCGTTTCTTGCAGCGGCGCCGTAAAAAAGCGCGATTCAGTCGGCCAGGTCGGTTTTTGCCTCCCGCTTGGCCTGCTGCTTGTCAATAAAATCGGTGATCTTGTCCACCACCTCGGGCATGCTCTCGATCACCCGGTCCAGAGTAGTCGCCGGCGGAGGCAGCACAGGCAGCAGCTTGACGCTGTCCCCCCGCACAATGAGGAAGGCCACTGGGTCCACCTTGCCGCTGGCGCCGCTGCCGCCGCCAAAGGCGTTGTCCTCGCCAGGCGCCTGCTTCTTGGTGGAGTACTCCGTGCCGCCGCTGGCGATGCCGAAGGACAGACGGGAGACGGGAATGAGAGTCACATCTCCGGCGTGGATGGGCTCGCCCACCACGGTGTTGGAGTCGGCCATGGCCCGGAGCTTGTCCGCCGCCACACTCATCAAATCATTAAGAGGATGCTGCTTTTCCATTGTTCAGGCCGCCTTTCTCTGCTCTTTTTTCGATTCTTTGCGGGTCTCCCGCAGAATATGCAACACAGCCGCGCCGTAGCGCAGGCCCAGCCACACCAGCTGTCCCACCGTCAGGGTCATCTGCAAGCGGCCCCACAGGACCCAGTGGTCCTGCTGAAAGTCCACATCCACCCTGGCCCGGCCGTCCTTGATCTGAACGGCCTGGTTCAGCGGCCCCCACAGGGCGCCCAGGGCCGCGCTGGCCTGGCCGTAGTGCAGGGCCGCGTCCGCCGGATCGGGCTCTCCCACCACCAGGCGGGCGTCCAGCACATCGATGCGCAGCTTGCGGCGGAAGGAACCTGCCGCCTCCAGTCCCAGCGGGATGAGCTGCCGCACCAGAGCGATGATCTGCTCCGAGGTGAGGGGCTTTTTGGGCTTTTTCTCCCGTTCCGGCTTCTTCTCCTTGGGCGGCTTGGGCTTTTTCTCCCTGGCCGGGTTGGACGGTTCCTTCTTCGGCCTGGGATAGAGGGTGATCTTGGCCGGACCCAGCCGCAGCCAGACCCGAATCCCCTCCTCCTGGGTGTGGGACCCTCCCACGCCCAGCCGGAGGCTGCCCAACAGGCATACCAAAAGGATAACCACTCCGGCAATGATCCAACCAATCATGGTTCCGCCTCCGGGGAAGGCTCCCCTTCCTCCTGCTCCGCCCGCAGGCGCTCCACCGCCTGCTCCAGCTCCAGGGTCATCTGACTGCCCTCCTGGGAGCCGTCCGGCAGGGGCGGCAGCTCCTCCAGGGAGGCCATCCCAAAGGAGCGGAGAAAGTTTTTCGTGGTGCGGTACAAGATGGGCCGTCCCGGCACCGCTAGCCGGCCGCTCTCTTCAATGAGCTCCCGCTCCAGCAGCAATCCCACGGTGTAGGCGCTGTCTACCCCACGGATCTGATCCACATAGGCCCGGGTCACCGGCTGGTAGTAGGCGATGATGGCCAGCACCTCCAGGGCGGGCTGGGACAGTCTGGGGGGCTTGCGCCCCTCCAGGGTTTTGCGGATATAGGTGGCGTACTCCGGGGCGGAGCACATCTGGTAGCTGGCGTCCATGCGCACGATGCGGATGCCCCGGCGTTCATAGCGGTAGCGGTCCATCAGCTGCTTGGCCACCGCGTCCAGAGTGGGCCGGTCGGTCTCCAGGCTGAGACACAGCCGCTCCACCCCCACCGGCTCTCCCGCGGCAAACAGAATGCCCTCCAGGGCGGCTTCCAATTCCTTCACTTCCATGGGCGTTCCCCCTTATTCCTCCGGACCGTCGGCGGTGATCTCCAGAGGCTGCGCCTGGTCCCCCTGGATGCAGGTGACGGTGCAGTCCTCCTCGGTGCCTGCCAGACGCAGGCGGTGTGCTTTGCACAGCTCCAGCACGGCAATGAAGGTGGCCACCACCTCCGAGCGGCTCCGGTTGCCCCGAAACAGGGCCCGGAACCGGGTGACCCCAAGGTGCACCAGCCGCTGGAGGATCTCGGCGGCCTTTTCCGCCACCGGGTAGGGCTCCCGGCCTACGATGCCCTGAAAGGCGGACACCGGCGGGGGCAGCTTGTGGTCCGAACGGGCCATCACCTGCTGCATGGCCTTCCGCAGATCCTCCTTGGGGTGGACATACTGATAGGCCTTGTCCGGCTGGATGGGTTCCGGGGTCTTGGTAATTAAGTCCCGGCCGTAGCGGAAGCGATCATCCAGCAGGGGGATGATCTCCTTGATTTTCAGATAGTTCTCATTGCGCTGGTGGGCCTCCAGAGTTGCGATGAGCTGTTCCATCTCGCTCATGGCCTCCTCGTCGTGGATGGACAGGAGCATCCGGGTCTTGATGTAGACCAGGTGGGAGGCCATGGTGACAAACTCACTGGCCACCTCCAGATCCAGCTGCTTGCGCTGGTTCATCCAGGCCAGGTACTGGTCCAGAATGAGGGAGATCTGGATGTCCTTGATCTCCATCTTATTCTTGCTCAGCAGGTGCAGGATGAGGTCCAGCGGACCCACAAAGTCCTGCATATCCTCCGACTTGTCCTTGACCACGCCCTGGAGATGATAGATGGGACTGTCCAATCCCGCCCCTCCCTTTTAGAAGAAATAGTAGGTCATAATAGAAAAGGGGAACCCGGTCACATGGCACATGGCCTTCAGCACCCAAGCGATGGCCGCCTCCAGCGGCCCGCCCAGAATCCCCGACCAGGCCAGCAGCACCACCGCCAGAATGAGAAACCGCTCCCGCTGCATGAGCCACCGGTAGGCCCGGTCAGGCAGAAAGGCGCTCACCACCCGGGAGCCATCCAGGGGCGGGATGGGAATCAGGTTAAAAACCCCCAGACCGATGTTCAGCACGGCCAGCTGGCACAAAAACAGCAGCAGATAGGCCGACCAGACCTCCCGCATCCCGCTGCGCAGCACAAAGCCCCCCAGAGACACACACACCAGGGCCAGCAGGAAGTTGGAGATGGGACCCGCCAGCGCGGTGGCCGCCATGCCCGCTTTGGGGTTGCGGAAGTTGCGCATATCCACCGGCACCGGCCTGGCCCAGCCCACTCCCACCGTCAGCAGCAGAAACAGGCCCACCCAGTCGATGTGGGCCAGTGGGTTGAGGGTCAGCCGCCCGTTGACCTTAGCGGTGGGGTCCCCCAGCAGCCGGGCCATCAGGCCGTGAGACAGCTCATGGATGGTCAGGCAGATGAGGCAGGCTACCGCGCTCATCAGGAACATAAGCATGCCCTGCCAGTCCATATGGTGAAGAAATTCCGTTAATGCGCCCATACTGTGTTCCTCGTATTTGGTTCGGTTACCGCAAGAGGGGGCCAAACGGCCCCCTCAGGCAACAAAATTATACCAAGTTTTCGTCCGCTTGACAAGCGGAAGCGCTCTTGCGCCGCTGTACGCTGTCCAGGATGGCGGAGACCAGCTCCTGCCGCCCCGTCCCCTTTTCCGCGGAGAAGGGGATGACCACGTCCTCCTCCCCCAGCTCCAGGGTGTCCCGGATGGTCTGGAGGTTGGGCTCCACTTCGCTTTTTTTCAGCTTGTCCAGCTTGTTGGCCACCACCACAAAGGGGCAGCCCGCCTCCCGGTACCACCGGGCCATGGTGCAGTCGTCCGCCGTGGGCTTATGCCGGGAATCTACGATCATCACGCCCAAAGTCATCAGCTCCGGGTCGGCGAAGTAGCTCTCCATCAGCTTGCCCCAGCGGTCCCGCTCGGCCTTGGACACCTTGGCATAGCCGTAGCCGGGCAGGTCCACCAGGTAGAAGGCGTTGTCGATTTTAAAGTAGTTGATCTGGGTGGTCTTGCCGGGCGCGGCTCCCACCCGGGCGAAATTCTTTCGGTTGAGCAGGCGGTTGATGACCGAGGACTTGCCCACGTTAGAGCGGCCGGAAAAGGCCACCTGGGGCAGTCCGTCCCGGAGAAAGAACTTGGGGGCCACGGCGGAGAGGACAAACTCCGCCTTTTGCAGATTGATGGGCATGGGCTCCTCCTTACTGGCGCAGACGGGCATGGCCCCGGCCCTGAGAATCAGGCAGCTTGGCATCCAGGGCCTTGTCCCGCTCGGCCGCCCCGCCCGGGGGCAGAATGGCCTGGGCCAGCACCTGGTCGGCCTGGTCCACCAGCACAAAGTTCAGGGCGTTGCGCACCGTCTGGTCGATCTCGTCCAGATCCTTCTCGTTGTCGGCGGGGATGATGACCGTCTGAATGCCGTTTCGCAGGGCGGCCATGGTCTTCTCCCGCAGGCCGCCGATGGGCAGCACCCGGCCACGCAGGGTGACCTCGCCGGTCATGGCAATGCCCCGGCGCACCGGCGAGCCGGTGAGGGCGGATACCATGGCGGTGGTGATGGCGATGCCGGCGGAAGGGCCGTCCTTGGGGACCGCCCCCTCGGGGAAGTGGACGTGAATGTCCTTCTCCTTGTAAAAGTCGGCGGGGATGCCCAGGCGGTCGGCCTGGCTGCGGATGAAGCTGAGAGCGGCATGGGCCGACTCCTTCATCACATCGCCCAGGTTGCCGGTGAGCTCCACCTTGCCCGAGCCTGGCACCACATTGACCTCTACCTCCAGCAGCTCACCGCCCACGGAGGTCCAGGCCAGGCCGTTGACCACGCCCACACGCTCCTCCAGCACCTGCCGCTCTGGGTAGTACCGGGGCGCGCCCAGCAGGTCTTTCAGATCCTTATCTGTAATGCGCACCTGCTTTACCTCGTCGGACACCAGCTTCATAGCCGCCTTCCGGCACAGGCTGCCCAGGGTCCGCTCCAGCACACGCACGCCGGACTCCCGGGTGTAGGAGGTAATGAGGGTGCGGATGGCTCCGTCGGACACCTTCAGCTGACTTTTGTTCAGCCCGTGGCGTTTAAGCTCCTTGGGCAGCAGGTGGCGCTTGGCGATCTGCAGCTTCTCCTCGTCGGTGTAGCTGGGCAGCTCGATGACCTCCATCCGGTCCAGCAGAGGACGGGGAATGGTCTCGGTGGTGTTGGCGGTGGTGATAAAGAGCACGTCAGACAGGTCAAAGGGTACCTCCAGGAAGTTGTCCCGGAAGGTGCTGTTCTGCTCCACGTCCAGCACCTCCAGCAGGGCGGCGGCGGGGTCGCCCCGGTGGTCGCTGCCCATCTTGTCGATCTCGTCCAGCAGCAGCAGGGGGTTACAGCTGCCCGCCTGGTTGATGGCGGAGATGATCCGGCCGGGCATGGAGCCCACATAGGTCTTTCGGTGACCCCGGATCTCCGCCTCATCGCTGACGCCGCCCAGAGAGATGCGGCCCAGCTTCCGGTGCAGGGCACGGGCCACCGACATGGCGATGGAGGTCTTGCCCACGCCGGGAGGGCCGACAAGGCAAATCACTTGCCCCTTCAGATCAGGCGTGAGCTGACGGACTGCCAGGAACTCCAGCACCCGCTCCTTCACCTTCTCCAGACCGAAGTGGTCGTGGTCCAGCACCTTCCGGGCGCTCTCCACGCTGATCTTCTCCTTGGTCTTCTTACCCCAGGGCAGCTCCAGGCACACGTCCAGGTAGTTGCGCATGACGGTGGCCTCGGAGGAGCCGTAGGGCTGCTTGGCCAGGCGGCTGACTTCCTTCTCCAGACGCTCCCGCACGTTGTCGGGCAGTTTGGCCTGGGCGATCTTCTTGCGGTAGTCGTCCAGCTCGGAGTCAGCGCCGCCTTCCCCCTCGCCCAGCTCGGCCTGGATGGCCTTGAGCTGCTCCCGCAGATAGTAGTCCCGCTGGTTGTCGGACATCTGCTCCCGGGCACGGTTCTGGATCTCCATGTCCAGGCCCAGGATCTCCACCTCCCGGCACAGCAGACGGTAGAGCCGCTCCAGGCGGCGCACCGGCCGCAGCTCCTCCAGCACCGCCTGCTTGTCGCTGTTGCGCATGGCGATGTTCTGGGCGATAAAGTCGGCAATGTACCCGGGGTCCTCGCTGGCCAGCACGTTGATGAGCAGATCGGGCGCGGTCTTGGGGGCCAGCTCGGTATACTGCTGGAACATCTCGTAGGTAGAGCGGATGAGCGCCTCGGTTTTGGCGGAGTTGTTCCCCGGCTTCTCCTTGGGGATGGTACGTACCTCCGCCTCCAGATAGGGGGTGGTGCGCTTAAGCTGCTCCAGGTTGCCCCGGCAGATGCCCTCTACCATCACCCGCACGTTGTCCCCCGGCATACGCAGGATCTGCCGCACTTTGGAGACGGTGCCGACGGTGTAAAGGTCTTTTGCTTCCGGCTTCTCCACCGACAAGTCCTTCTGGCCCACCAGGAACACCGGGTCGCCGGCGGTCATGGCCTCCTCCAGGGCTTTGATGGAGATCTCCCGGGCCACGTCAAAATGGATGAGTACATTGGGAAAAATCGTCAGCCCGCGCAGTGCGATGACAGGCATGGTGCTGACCTCCTGGATCGTCCAGTCCTTTTCCATGAAAATCACTTCCTCTCAAGGGGTTTCTGTGGGGATCGCTCCCCGTTGGATAGAGACAAAACAGCCCCGGGCCCGCCGTTTTCCGGGGACCGCGGGGCTGTTGTCAAATGAAATCAGCCAGCGTGGGTACCGGGCAGTCCGCCCCGCTCCGCCCGCAGCGTGGCCTTCCCCAGGGGAGGCCGCTGGGTGCGCTGGGGATCCCGCTGGATCTCCGGGGGCTCTCCGTCGCGGATGCAGGCGGCCGTAATGGTCACCTTGGCAATGGTGGGGTCGGAGGGCACGTCGTACATGATCTTGGTCATCACGTCCTCCAGAATGGCCCGCAGGCCGCGGGCGCCGATGCCCCGCTCCACCGCCCGGTCGGCCACTGCCTCCAGGGCGTCCTGGGTGAACTCCAGGTCCACGTCGTCGTACTCCAGCAGCTTCTGATACTGCTTCACCAGGGCGTTCTTGGGCTCGGTGAGGATCTGCACCATCTGGGTGCGGTCCAGGGACTCCAGAGTGGTGATCACCGGCAGACGGCCCACCAGCTCGGGGATGATGCCGAACTTCAGCAGGTCCTGGGGCTGGATCTCTTTCATCAGCTCACCCACATTGCGCTCCTTCTTGCTCTGGATCTCGGCCCCAAAGCCCAGAGAGCGCTTATCCAGGCGGTTCTCGATGATCTTGTCGATGCCGTCGAAGGCGCCGCCGCAGATGAACAGAATGTTCTTGGTGTCGATCTGAATGAACTCCTGGTGGGGGTGCTTCCGGCCGCCCTGGGGGGGCACGTTGGCCACGGTACCCTCCAGGATCTTCAGCAGAGCCTGCTGGACACCCTCGCCGGACACGTCCCGGGTGATAGAGGTGTTCTCACTCTTCCGGGCGATCTTATCCATCTCGTCAATATAAATGATGCCCCGCTCGGCCAGCTCGATGTCGTAATCGGCGGCCTGGACCAGGCGCAGCAGAATGTTCTCTACGTCGTCGCCCACGTAGCCCGCCTCGGTGAGGGTGGTGGCGTCGGCAATGGCGAAGGGCACCTTCAGCACCCGGGCCAGAGTCTGGGCAAACAGAGTCTTGCCGCAGCCGGTAGGGCCCATGAGCAGGATGTTGCTCTTCTGCAGCTCCACATCCTCTGCCCCGCCGAAATAGATGCGCTTATAGTGGTTGTACACCGCCACAGACAGGGCCACCTTGGCCTTCTCCTGGCCGATGATATACTGGTCCAGCACGGCATGGATCTCCCGGGGGGCGGGGATGGTGTCAGGGATGGCGCTCTCCAGGGTGTCCTGGACCAGTTCGCCCTCGTCCTCCAGAATGCTCATGCACAGCTGCACACACTCATTGCAGATATAGGCGCCCGGCCCGGCGATGAGGCGGCGCACCTGATCCTGATGCTTTCCGCAGAAGGAACAGCGGACAGACCGCTTTTCGTCGTTTTTTGCCATGAAATTATTACCTCAAATTCTCTTGATACACGCAGGGCGCGCCCCAGGGTGCGCCCGCCTGGCTCACCGCTTCTCGATGACCCGGTCGATGAGGCCGTACTCCAGCGCCTCCTGGGCGGACATGAAGTTGTCTCGCTCGCAGTCGGCGGTGACCTGCTCAATGCTCTTGCCGGTGTTCTCGGCCAGGATGCGGTTCATGCGCTTCTTCACCACTTCCAACCGCTTCAGGTGCAGGGCCATATCGGTGATCTGGCCCTGGGTGCCGGCGGAGGGCTGGTGGATCATGATCTCGGAGTTGGGCAGCGCCAGACGCTTGCCCTTGGTGCCGGCGGCCAGCAGGAAGGCGCCCATGCTGGCGGCCAGGCCGATGCAGATGGTGGACACGTCGCACTTGACGTACTGCATGGTGTCATAGATGGCCATGCCCGCGGTGACCGAGCCGCCGGGGCTGTTGATGTAGAACTGGATATCCTTGTCCGGGTCCTGGCTCTCCAGGTACAGCAGCTGGGCTACCACCAGAGAGGCGGTGGTGTCGTTGACCTCCTCGGACAGGAAAATGATGCGGTCATTGAGCAGACGGGAAAAGATGTCGTAAGACCGCTCGCCCCGGTTGGTCTGCTCCACTACATAAGGAACTAAACTCATAGGAACTACTCCTTTTCAAAACAGTGATACCAAAGTATGCCCGCAAAATTGGAACATGATTCCTTTTTTCCTTTCTGCGGTTTTCCCCGGTCTCCCCTGCCATAACGCATACACGCCCGGGGCGGCAGAATCTGCCGCCCCGGGTAGATATCAAGCTGGATTTTACTCCGCCTTGGGCTCCTCAGCGCTCTCCTCGGTCTTCTTCTTACGGGTACGCTTGGGCTTCTCCTCGCCCTCGGCGGTCTCAGCGGCCTTCTTGCGGGTACGCTTGGGCTTCTCCGCAGCGGGCTCCTCCGCCTTCTCCTCGGCGGTCTCTTCCTTCTTGGGGGTCTCGCCCACCACAGCCTGGGACACCACGAACTCGCTGGCCTTCTGCAGGCGCAGGTCGTGCTTGAGCATATCCACGGAAACGGCGGCCTTCACCTGATCCTCGGTGAGGTTGTACTGCTCGGCCAGCTTGGCAATCTCCTTGTCGCAGTCCTCCTCGGTGATCTCCAGGTTCTCGGCGTCCGCCACGGCAGACAGGGCCAGCTCCAGCTGCACCTGGCGCAGCGCGGAGGGCTTGGCGGAGGCGCGCATCATCTCGGGGGTCATGCCCATCATCTTCAGGTAGTCGTTCATGGACATGCCCTGGCTCTGCATCCGCATGGCGTACTCATCCATCACCTTGTCCAGCTGGGTCTCCACCATACCGTCGGGCACCTCAGCCTCCATGTTGTCGATGAGCTGCTCCAGAACGGCGCTCTCAAAGGCGTCCTGGGCCTGGGTCTCGCGGCGCTCCTTGAGCTTCTCGCCCAGGTCCTTCTTAAAGTCGGCCAGAGTCTCGAACTCGGACACATCCTTGGCGAACTCGTCGTCCACCTCGGGGATCTGGGACTCCTTGACCTCCTTGACCTTCACGTGGAACACCACGGGCTTGCCCGCCAGATCCTTCACGTAGTCCTCGGGGAAGGTGATATCCAGATCCTTCTCGTCGCCCACGCTCAGGCCGATGAGCTGATCCTCAAAGCCGGGCACGAAGGAGCCGGAGCCGATCTCCAGGCTGTAGTCGGTGCCCTTGCCGCCCTCGAAGGGCTTGCCGTCGTCGAAGCCCTCGAAGTCGATGACCGCGGTGTCGCCCATGGCGATGGGACGCTCCACGCTCACCAGACGGGTGGCACGCTTGATATAGGGCTCCAGCTCGTTGTCGATGTCGGCGTCGGTGACCTCATTGTAGGTCTTGGGAGCCTGCAGGCCCTTATACTGGCCCAGCTTCACCTCGGGGCGCACGGAGACCAGAGCGGTGAAGGTCAGGCCGTCCTTGCCCACCTCCACGATATCCATGACGGGGTGGCCCATATCCTCCAGGCCCTGCTCCTTCACGGCCGCCTCGTAGGCGCCGGGGTACACATCGTTGATGGCATCTTCATAAAACACGCCGGAGCCGTACATACCCTCGATGATCTTCCGGGGGGCCTTGCCCTTACGGAAGCCGGGGACGCTGATGCGGCCGCGGTTCTTCAGATAAGCCTTCTGAACGGCAGCCTCAAACTCGTCGGCTTCCACCTGGATGGTCAGCTCGACCGTGCTCTTTTCTTTCTTCTCAACGTTGGTGACCTTCATGTAACATTTCCTCCTGTGAGCGCCCGGCGGGATTTTGTCCGCAGAGCGCCTTGTATACTTTCGCCATGGTATTTTACCAGATAACAGCCTGTTTGACCAGACTAAATTTCGGAAATTTCCGCAAAATTTCGGTTTTGTTGCTTAATCCAGCAGTTTTTCCGGCCGGAAGCCCAGGAAATCCGCCGCAATCAGGCGGTATTCCACGCCCCCCACCTGGCCGGAGATGGCCAGACGATGGCTTCCGCCGTGGAGATGTCCGTAAAAGCAGCGCCGCACCCCATAGGCCTCCAGCAGATCCATGATCTCCTGACAGCGGTAGCCCTGGTAGAGGGGCGGGTAGTGGAGAAAGCAGTACTTCTCCCGCTCCCCCGCCGCCTTCAGCGACGTCTCCAGGCGCATCAGCTCCCGGTGAAAGATCTTCGCGCTGTGTTCCCCACGGTCCTCCTCATAAAACCATCCCCTGGTGCCGCACAGGGCCAGCTCGCCGTACAGGCGGCAGTTGTTGTGCAGGATCTCCAGGGTAGAAAACCCATGCTCGGCAAAAAAGCGCTCCATCTTGGCGGCGGTGGTCCACCAGTAGTCGTGGTTGCCCTTGAGCAAGATCTTCCGTCCGGGCAGCGCGTCCAGAAAAGCGAAGTCCTGCTCCGCCTGCTCCAGGCTCATGCCCCAGGACAGATCCCCGCACAAAACCACGGTGTCCTCCGGCTTCACCACGGAAAAGCCCTCCCGGAGCTTGTCCACGTAGCCGCGCCAGCCTCCGCCGAACACATCCATCGGCTTGTCCACGCTCAGGGACAAGTGGGTATCCCCAATGGCGTAAAGGGCCATGTACGCAACTCCTTTTCCTTACTTGAGCATATCCAGCACCGCGTCCACCATGTGGTCCTTCTCCTCGGTGCGCTGGAACCGGGGCTGCTTGCCCCGCAGAGCCGCCAGAGGAGCGGGTACCGGCTGGCCGGTCTTCTCGCTGAGCTGGTCCAGAATGTCCAGACCCTCCCGCAGGTTGGTCTCTCCCAGAGCGCCCAACACGTTGTCGCAGAACTTGAAGGGGCTGGCGGTGGAGGCCACCAGAGCGGGGGTCATATCACCGGTCTCCTCCCGGTACTGGCCCAGGGCGGAGAAGCCCACGGCGGTATGGGGGTCGATGAGGTAGTCGAAACTGCGGTAGATGGCGCCGATCACCTTCTGGGTCACCGCGTCGTCGCAGCAGTAGCCCACAAACAGGCGCTGGATCTTCTCCAGAGTCTTGTCGCTCACCTGATAGCGGCCGGTCTGGTTGAGCTCCATCATGTACTCCCGCACCTGCTGGTTCTCGCCGGTGATGGCGTAGAGCAGCCGCTCCAGGTTGCTGGAGATGAGGATATCCATGGAGGGAGACATGGTATTATAAAAGGTACGGTTCCGGTCGTAGACGCCGGTGCGCAAAAAGTCGGTGAGGACGTTGTTGCTGTTGGAGGCGCAGATCAGCTTGTTGATGGGCACTCCCATATCCTTGGCGTAGTAGGCCGCCAGAATGTTGCCGAAGTTGCCGGTGGGCACGCACACGTTGATGGGGTCGCCCAGCTGGATCTTCTCGTCCCGCACCAGGTCGCAGTAGGCGGAGATGTAGTAGACGATCTGGGGCAGCACCCGGCCCCAGTTGATGGAGTTGGCGGAAGAGAGGAAGAAGCCCCGCTGGGCCAGCTCCTGGCGCAGCTTCTCATCGGAAAAGAGCTTCTTCACGCCGGTCTGGGCGTCGTCAAAGTTGCCCACCACGGAGCACACGCCCACGTTGTCCCCCTCCTGGGTGACCATCTGCAGCTCCTGGATGGCGGACACGCCGTCCTTGGGGTAGAACACCAGAATGCGGGTGTGGTCCACGTCCTTGAAGCCCTCCAGGGCGCCCTTGCCGGTGTCGCCGGAGGTGGCCACCAGGATGCACACCGTCTTCTCCTCCTCCTGCTTGCGCAGAGAGGCGGTGAGCAGGTGGGGCAGCATCTGCAGGGCCATATCCTTAAAGGCACAGGTGGGGCCATGCCACAGCTCCAGGCAGAAGGTGTTGCTGTCCAGCGTCCGCACCGGCGCCACAGCCGGAGTATCGAACTTGTCCGGACCGTAGGCCGCATTGGCAAAGTCGGTGAGCTCCTTTACGGTGAACTCATCCAAAAACAGCTTCATCACATACACTGCCCGCTGCTGATAGGACATGTCCTTCAGCTCCTCCAGGGCGCGGCGGGGCAGCTTGGGCAGATACACGGGGGTGAGCAGGCCGCCGTCATCGGCCAGCCCCTTGGCGATGGCCTGGGAAGCGGAGAACTGCTGCTCCCGGTCTCTTGTGCTGATGTATTGCATGGTGATTCCTTCCATTCTTTTCAAGGATTCTCTCCGGCGCCATGGCCGGAGAATGGTTCTCTAAGCTACTATTATGCCAGCTTTCTTCGGACAGGTCAAGTTCCAGGGAAGAAAAGCCGGCCCTTGATTTGGGATTTTTTTAAAAAGCGTCCGCAAGATGTCGTATGTTGGGCTTTTTTGTCTCCATCCCCTGAGGCGCCAGCACCTCGATGACGTCAAAGCGGGGCTGGAGGGCGGTGGGATGCTGCTGGAGATAGAGCTGGGCGGTGGTGCGCAGGCGCTGCTGCTTGCGCTCGTCCACAAATTCCCCCGCCGTGCCGAAGGCGGCGCTGCGGCGCAGCTTTACCTCCACAAAGCACAGGTACGTCCTGTCCCGGACAATGAGGTCGATCTCCCCAAAGCGGCACCGCCAGCCTGCGGCCAAAAGTTCATAGCCCTTCTGCCGCAGATAATCGGCCGCCAGGGCCTCCCCCCACCGTCCCAGCAGACGGCTCTCCTGCCCGCTCATAGATTTTTTAAAAAGGTACGGCGGTGGATGGGGCTGGGTCCGTAGGTCCGCAGGCGCTCATAGTGGAGTTTTGTTCCATACCCCTTGTGCTTCTCAAAGGCATACTCCGGATACACCTGAGCCATCTCCATCATATAGCGGTCCCGGCTCACCTTGGCCAGAATGGAGGCCGCGGCGATGGACATAGACAAGGAGTCTCCCTTTACAACGCACAGATGGGGCGTGGTCACCGCCGCCGTCTTGCCGTGGTCTCGGTTGCCGTCCACTAGGGCGAAGTCGGCGGGGACCTTCAGGCCGTCGATGGCCAGCTGCATGGCCCTCATCCGGGCGCTGAGGATGTCGGTGCGGTCGATCTCCTCCGCCTCCACCCGGGCCACCGACCAGGCCAGGGCCAGCTCCTGGATGACAGGGAAAAGCGCTTCACGGCGCTTCTCTGTCAGCTTTTTGGAGTCGTCCAGACCCGTGATCTCCATCCCGAAGGGCAGGATCACCGCCCCGGCGTACACCGGTCCGGCCAGGGGACCGGCGCCCGCCTCGTCGCAGCCGCACACGGCGGCATAGCCCTGAGCCCGGGCCTGTTCTTCATACTCCCAGCCTGCCATGCTCTTCTACCTCCTCTTCCCTGCCCCGTGGGGTTAGTCGTTTAAATCTCCTGGGGCTGTTCCAGGGTAAAGCGTCCCAACTTGCCGCCCCGGTACTCGTCCAGCAGCACTCGGGCCATCCGCTCCGTGTCAAATTCACCGCCGGAAATCCGCATGCCCCGCTTCTGGGCGCAGGTCTCCAGCAGCCGGTAGCCGTAGGCCACGTCGTTCTCGTCCTCTTCCCGCTGCGGCACGCTGGACAGTTTGTAGCCCGCGACCAGGGCATCCGGGTAATGGGCGGCCAGAAAGGCCATCAGATGGCAGCCCAGAGTCTCCACGTCCATGATCTCGTCCTTCACCGCCCCGGTGAAGGCCAGGCGCATGCCGATCTCCTCGTCCTCGAACTTGGGCCACAGAATGCCGGGGGTGTCCAGCAGCTCCAGGCCCCGGTCCACGGTGACCCACTGCTTGCCCCGGGTGACGCCGGGCCGATCCCCTGCCTTGGCGGTCTTTCGCTTGGCTACCTTATTGATAAAGGTGGATTTGCCCACATTGGGCACGCCCACTACCATAGCCCGCACCGGACGGCCTACCAGGCCGCGCTCCTGCCAGCGGGCGATCTGGTCCTTGAGCACACTCTGGACCACGTTGGAAAACTGGCCCACACCCTTGCCTGTCTTGGCATCGGTCTCCAGCACGGAGCAGCCCCGTGCCCGGAACCAATTGCCCCAGGCCTTGTTCTGGGCGGGGTCGGCCTGGTCGGCCCGGTTCAGAATCACCAGCCGGGGCTTTCCGGCGCAGATGGTGTCAATGTCCGGATTGCGGCTGGAGATGGGAATGCGGGCGTCAATGATCTCCACCACAATGTCTACGTTTTTCAGATCCGCTTCGATCTGCCGCCGGGTCTTGGTCATATGCCCGGGGTACCACTGGATATTCATACTGTCTCCTCCTTCCGTCGGTACGAAAAAAGGAGCGGTGTTGCACCGCTCCTTTCTCGCACTTGGATTACAGGGCCTCCTTGACCTTGGCCGCCTTGCCCACGCGGTTGCGCAGGTAGTACAGCTTGGCGCGGCGGACCTTGCCGTGACGCACCAGCTCGATCTTCTCGATGGCGGGGGAGTGGACAGGGAACACCTTCTCCACGCCGATGCCGTAGGAGATGCGGCGGACGGTAAAGGTCTCCTCAATGCCGCCGTGCTTCTTGGCGATCACAGTGCCCTCAAAGACCTGGATACGCTCACGGTTACCTTCCTTAACCTTCAGGTGCACCCGGATGGTGTCGCCCACCTGAACCTCAGGGGCATTCTCCTTCAGGTGCTTCTGGGTAAAAGCCTGCATCAAATCCATGTTCTTTTCCTCCTGTTGTATAGGCGTTCTTGCCGGTTCCCGATGGGATGTCCGCACCCCTGTGCGAAGCTGCCGCAGAGGATCGCCCGTTATTTCAGACTAAAAGATGATATCACATTTTTTCCAGCAATGCAAGTCTTTTTTCGCCCTGCCGCAAAAAATTACTTCTTCCCGATTCCCTTTTACTTCTTACTTCGTACCGAAGATCCGGTCGCCCGCGTCGCCCCACCCGGCTCACGCCGTGCGGGGACCCCAACATTTGAAATCCTCGGGACAAGTGAATTGTCCCTGCGGCAAGGTTTTTGCCAAAGGCAAAAACGCTTGGACGCGCCAAAAGGCGCGGTTCTGGGTGACGCAGTCGAAACTTACTTCTTCCCGATTCCCTTTTACCTCTTACTTCGTACCGAAGATCCGGTCGCCCGCGTCGCCCAGGCCGGGCACGATGTAGCCGTGGTCGTTGAGCTTCTCGTCCACACCGGCCACGTAGATCTCCACGTCGGGGTGGGCCTTGTGCACCGCTTCGATGCCCTCAGGGGCAGCCAGTACGTTCATGAGCTTAATGTGGTTGCAGCCGTAGTTCTTCAGGAAGTGAATAGCCGCTACCGCAGAACCGCCGGTGGCCAGCATGGGGTCCAGCACGATCACATCCCGGTCCGCGATGTCGGAGGGCATCTTGCAGTAGTACTCCACCGGCTCCAGGGTCTCAGGGTCCCGGTACAGGCCGATGTGACCCACCTTGGCGGAGGGGATCAGAGACAGAATGCCGTCCACCATGCCCAGTCCAGCCCGCAGAATGGGGACGATGGCCAGCTTCTTGCCTGCCAGCTGCTTGAAGGTCCCGGTAGCCACAGGGGTCTTGATCTCCACATCCTTCAGCGGCAGGTCCCGGGTGGCCTCATAGCACTCCAGGGCGGCGATCTCGGAGACGATCTCCCGGAATTCCTTCACGCCGGTGCGCTCATCCCGCAGGATGCTCAGCTTGTGCTGCAGCAGCGGATGGTCCAAAACATGTACTTTGCTGTCAAACATCTCAAAAACCCCTTTATTTTGGTGTACTGCGGCCCTGCCGCTCCCGCTCCAGCCGCTCGCGCTCCGCTTGAGACAGCCGGTGGTAGACAGGTACCAGGTCTTTTCCCTTCACCAGGGCTCCGGCGCGGATCTGCTCCACCGCCGCCCGGGCCACACCCCACGCGCTCTGCTGCCGCAGCGCAGGCGGAGCCAGCTCCAGATGGATTCCCTGACTTCTTAGGGTATTATAGCACAGCTGAGCCCCGTCTCCAACGACTATTTTGCGTTTTTCGATTTTTTTCAGTTCCTCTCCCAGCTCTTCCAGGGAGATGGCCCGGTCGGAACACAGCCGCTCCAGCTTCTCGCCGTCCGTCTGGAACAGGGCGTTATATACCTGTTTGCGCCGGGCGTCCATGGCGCAAACGATCACCGCGTCCTCATAAAAGGCCAGGGGCCAGGCCATGGACTCCAGGGTGGAGCAGGCAGCGCAGTCCTTGTCCTCCCCCCAGGCCAGCCCTTTGGCGGTGGCCACGCCGATGCGCAGCCCGGTAAAGGAGCCGGGACCCGCCGCCACAGCGATCACATCCACGTCGGACAGGCTGACCTCGCAGTTTTTCAGCAGGTCGTGGGCCATGGGCAGCAGGGTGCGGCTGTGGGTCAGGCCGCTTTGCTGGAAGGACTGGGCGATGAGCCCCTCCTCCCCCCACAGGGCCGCGGAACAGGCCACGGCAGACGATTCCAATGCCAGTATCTTCATGCTATCACACACTTTTCTCTTTTATTTCTCCAGCGAAGGGCCGCCCTGGATGGAAATGACCCGCTGGTGGTCGCTCTCCCCCCGGCGGATGTCCACCCGGATGGTGTCCTCCTCCAGCGCCTCGTCCACATTTTCGCTCCACTCCACGGCGCACACACCGTTCCGGGCCAGGTAGTCCTCCCAGCCGATGTCAAAGAGCTCATCCGCGCTGCCCAGGCGGTACATATCAAAGTGGAACAGGGGGAGCCGCCCCCCCTCATACTCGTTGACGATGGTAAAGGTGGGGCTGGTCACTTGTCCCGGAATGCCCAGGCCCTTGGCCAGTCCCCTGGTAAAGGCAGTCTTCCCCGCCCCCAGGTCGCCGGTGTAGGCAATCACCGTCCCCGGCTTCAACCTCTCCCCCAGGCGTTTTCCCAGCGCCTCCGTCTCCTGCTCACTGTTTGAACAATATTCCATTGGGTCCTCCCCCACGTTCACAGATTGTTTTCGAATTCCGGGAAGATTATAGCACAGATGTGGTTTACCTTTCCACCAAAAAGTGATAAAATATAGGGCCGTATCCTAGGAAAGTGAGGAGACACTGTGAAGACCCTATTTTCTCCCCTCCAAGAATTTCTAAAAAAGGGGGACGTGGTGCTCCTGTCCCTCTGTCTGCTGGCCAGCGGATTTGGCGTGGCCCTGATCTTTTCCGCCACCCGTTACAATGAGAACAACAAAGAGGTCGCCGTCCAGATTGTGGCCATTTTGCTGGGCGTGCTGGTCTACATCCTGTGTACCTATGTGGACTTTGAGTCCTTTGTAGAGAAGAACTGGAAATGGCTGCTGGGCTTCAGCATCGTCTTTCTCCTGCTGCTCCTGACCCCCTTCGGCGTGTCCCGGGGCGGCAACCGGAACTGGCTGCAATTTCCCGGCTTTCCCATTCTGATCCAGCCCAATGAGATCGTCAAGATCCCCTACATTCTGCTCTTGGCCTTGCAGATCCGCAAGCTCCAGGATCGGGGCCACGACATCGGCTCGGTTTTCTCGGTGGCCCAGATCGGCGCCCACGCCGCCTTCATGCTGGCCCTCATCGCCGGGATCTGCGGCGATATGGGCATGTGCGTGGTGTACGCCCTGATCTTTGCCGTCATGTCCTGGAGCGCCGGGGTGAAGGTGCGCTGGTTCGTTCTGGTGGGCGGAGCCGTTGTCATCGCATTTGTGGTGCTGTGGTTCTTCGTGCTGCCCAAAACAGAGGCCTGGGACAAGCTCTATCTCATCAAACGCTTCCGGGTCCTCTTTGACCACAGCTACGACCCCCAGGGCGTAGGCTTCCAACAGACCCGCTCCATCCTGGCCATCGGCTCGGGACAGATCTTCGGCAAGGGTTACCTCCACGGCACCATGACCCAGTCCACCAGCGAATCCACCCTCCCCGCCCGGGACACCGACTTCATCTTTGCGGTGTGCGGCGAGGAGCTGGGCATGGTGGGCTGTCTGGCCCTGCTGGCCCTGCTGACCGCGGTGGTGCTGCGGTGCATCTGGGTGGCCCGCCACTCCAGCTCCCCCTTCTACGCCTATGTGTCCATGGGCATGGCGGGCATGCTCATCGTCCAGATCGCCGCCAATGTAGGCATGTGCCTGTTCGTCTTCCCCGTGATGGGCCTGACCCTCCCCTTCATCAGCTACGGCGGCTCCTCCATCATTACACTCTATGCCGCCATGGGGGTGGTATCCAGCGCCAAGGCTAGGGCCTTGCCCAGCTGGCTGCGGGATCGGGGCACCTAAAACCTACCGCAACGGTTCGGCGTCCATTCCAGTCTTTTCCTGGGATGGACGTCGTTTTTTACGCATAGTTTCCTTTTCCCGACAGAGACTAGAAGTAACCTGAACCAATAAAGGAGGTTTTTCCGTTGAAACGTCTCTGTCTGACGCGCCGGGGGGGTGCGCTGCTGCTGTTGTTGGCGGTGCTCAGCACCCTGTCCCTGCCTGCCTCTGCCTTCT
The DNA here is from genome assembly GCA_944385665.1 of uncultured Oscillospiraceae bacterium. Taxonomy (GTDB): domain Bacteria; phylum Bacillota; class Clostridia; order Oscillospirales; family Oscillospiraceae; genus Lawsonibacter. The sequence goes on along the minus strand of CALWYB010000011.1, from coordinate 30,585 downwards.
TCTGGAACAAGAAGGCATCCACCCCTACCATCCCCGACTTCTCAAAAAATGCTCTGGTGGGCGACTCCATCGCCTTTTCCGACCAGGACTTCTCTCTCCAGGGCGGGGATGGGGTCCAGCTGACGTCCATTACCCTCACCGCCCTGCCTAACTCCGGAGCGGGTACCCTGACCCTGGGCGGCCAGCCTCTGGCAGTGGACTCCGTGGTGGAGCGCAGCGCCCTGGCGGGGCTGCGCTTTCAGTCTCTGACCCAGCCCACCGTCACCACCACCAGTTTTTCCTTCCTGCCCGCTTTCGATGACGGTACCCAGGCCCAACAGCCCACCACCGTCACCCTCTATCTCCTCACCGCGGCCAATGAGCCTCCCATCGCCCGAAACATGGACCTGACCACCTATAAGAATGTGGCCATCACCGGCTACTTTGACGCGGTGGACAGCGAGGGGGATACCCTCACCTTCCAGCTCATGGACACCCCCGCCCGGGGCTCCGTGACCCTGGCCGACGACGGCTCGGCCAAATTTGTCTACACGCCCTATGAGAACAAGACCGGCAAGGACTCCTTCACCTATGTGGCCATCGACTCGGCGGGCAACACCTCGCCGGAGGCCAAGGTGACCATCCAAATTAACAAGCCGGACACCAAGGTGACCTACGCCGACATGGAGGGCGATCCCGCCCACAAGGCCTCCATCCATTTGGCGGAGGAGGACATCTTTGTAGGCTCCTACCTGGACGGTGAATATTTCTTTGAGCCTGACCAGCCTGTCACCCGGGCGGAATTTCTCTCCATGGCCATGGCCACGGTGGGCATGAGCCCCCTGGAGGATGTGACGGTCACCGGCTTCTCCGATGACGCCGCCATCCCCACCTGGGCCAAGGGCGCCGTCTCCGCCGCCGTGATGGCGGGGGTGATCCAGGGCTCCAAGGATGAGAGCGGCGCGCCGGTGTTTGAAGCCTCCGAGAACATCACCCAGGGCGAGGCCACGGTGATGCTGGACCAGCTTTTGAATCTGAGCGACGTACCTCTGGAGGTCTTCTCCTCCCAGGGGACCCAGAGCCACTGGGCGGGACAGGCCGCCGCCAACCTGGCCGCCTCCGGGGTCATCCGGGTGGAAGAGACCAACTCCGCCGCCCTGTCCACCGGTCTGGACCGGGCACAGGCCGCCATGCTGCTGGACGGTGCGCTGGATGTGCTCAGCCAGCGGGAGGACGACGGCTGGCTTCCCTGGTAAAAACACTCTCGCAAAGAGGGCTTTCGATAAACTATGATCCCCACGGAAAACCGTGGGGATCATAGTTTCATTTTCGTTTTTCCCGCCAGGCGTCCGCCTGGGCGAGCAGCTCCTCTGCACTTTTCAGCAGGGCCGGGGTTACTGCTGTGCCGCCGATGAGCCGGGCCAGCTCTTCCCGGCGCTGCTGGCGGTCCAGCCGCTCCAGCCGGGTGTAGGTGCGGCCATCCCGCTCCCCCTTGCTCACCGAGAAGTGGGTGTCCGCCATGGCCGCCAGCTGGGGCAGATGGGTGACGCACAGCACCTGTTTGTGCCGGGCCACCTGGGCCATCTTTTCGGCCACCTTCTGAGCCGCCCGGCCGGACACGCCGGTGTCCACCTCGTCAAAGACCAGGGTGCCGATCTCGTCATCCTGGGCCAGTACATTTTTGAGGGCCAGCATGATCCGGGCCAGCTCGCCGCCGGAGGCCACCTTCTGGATGGGCTTGAGGGCCTCGCCCACGTTGGCCGACATCAAAAACTGCACCTGATCCATACCCGTCTCGTCCAGTCCCCACTGGTTGTCCACAGGAGAGAACTCCACCTGGAAGCGCACCTTGGGCATGTCCAGCTGCCGCAGCTCCTCCTGGACCCGCTTCTGGAGCTTCTCCGAGGCCTTGTGCCGCTGCTGGGACAGGGCCTGAGCTGCCTGATCGGCCGCCTTGCGGGCCTTGTCAAGCTCCTTGGTCAGCCGGGCAATGGTGTCATCCGCGTACTGGATCTCATCCAGCTCCCGGCGGCACCGGTCCAGATACTGGAGCATCTCCTCCACCGTGGAGCCGTACTTCTTTTTCAGGCGGTACAGCACGTCCAGGCGGCTCTCCACCTCGTCCAGCTCTCCGGGGGAGAACTCCATCTCCCGGGTCAGATCCCGCAGGGTGTCCGCCGCGTCGTCGGCGGCGGTGCGCAGCTCGCTCACCTGTCGGGAGAGCTCCTCCAGCGGAGCGCTGAACTGGGACACGCTGCCCAGCTCCCCCTCCGCGTCGGCCAGCAGAGAGCAGGCGCCGCCGCCCTCATCGTCTCCGCACAGGGCATACTCCGCCCCTTGCAGCGCCTCCATCAGTTTGCCCGCGCTGCGCAGCAGCTTCCGGCGCTGATCCAGCTCCTCATCCTCGCCGGGACGCAGTTCGGCCCGCTCCAGCTCCCGGATCTGAAAGTTCAGGGTATCCACCCGGCGGCTGCGCTCCGCCTCGTCCATCTCCAGGGAGGCGATTTGCTTGCGCAGGCCGTTCCAGGTCTGGTAGGCCTTTTGGTAGTTCTCCAGCAGTTCCTGATGGCCGCCGCACCGGTCCAGATAGCCCAGGTGGCTGGCCGGGTCCAGCAGCTGCTGGCCATCGTGCTGGCCGTGGATGTTCAGCAGCTGGCGGCCCAGCTCCCGCAGCTGAGCCACCGTCACCAGCCGTCCGTCCACCCGGCATACGTTGCGGCCGTCTCCCTGGATCTCCCGCTGGAGCAGCACCTCGCCATCTTTGGCCTCGATGCCGTTCTCCTCCAGCCAGGGCAGGGGCGGCACCTGGGTAAACACCGCCGTCACCAGGGCGGACTTGGCCCCGGTACGGATGAGCTCCCGGCTGGTGCGCTCGCCCAGCACCGCCCCAATGGAGTCGATAACGATGGATTTGCCTGCGCCGGTCTCGCCGGTGAGGACATTGTAGCCCGGCTCAAACCGGATGTCTGCCGACTGGATCAGGGCAATATTTTCGATATGCAGCAGGGAAAGCAAACAAACACCCCCAACCGGACTTTCTTCCTTACTTCAGCAGCTTGTGGACTTCCCGGTTGAACTGCTCGGCCGAGGTGTTGTCCCGCATGATGAGGATGCCGGTATCATCCCCCGCCAGACTGCCCACCATGCCGGGAATGTCCATGCCGTCCAGGGCGGAGCAGGCCGCCGACGCCAACCCGGGCATGGTGCGCACCACCACAATGTTCTGGGCCAGATCCACCGACACCACGCCCTCTTTGAAAATGTTGCGCAGGCGCACGTCGGAGTCCACCATTCCTTTCCGCTCGGAAACTACATACCGGTAGCCGCCTCCGGCCATCTCTTTGACCAGCCGCAGCTCCTTGATGTCCCGGGAAATGGTGGCCTGGGTGGAGGCAAACCCGCGGCGCTTCAGCTCGTCCAGCAGCTGTTCCTGGGTCTCTACGTCCACCGATTGGATGATCTTCAAAATCTCAGTCTGTCGGGCTCGCTTCATGGCACGTAACCTCCTAATTTTTGATTGACCACTTGGTAAAAACTCCGTCCCACCAGCCGTACCAGCCGGATGGTATGTTTCGAGCGGCAGATCTCCACTCGCTCATTTCCTGTCAAGCGAATTGCCTTGTCACCATCCACCGACAGGTAGATGCTCTTCCGATTCCCCTTGGGCAGCTGCACCGCCACGGTACGCTCCGCCCCCAGCACCATGGCCCGCACGGACAGCTGGTGGGCACACACTGGCGTGACAATGAGGCACTGGGAGGTGGGCTCCACGATGGGTCCTCCCGCCGACATGGAGTAGGCGGTGGAGCCGGTGGGGGTGGCCACAATGACCCCGTCCCCCATAAGCTGCCGGACCAGTACCTGGTCTGCAAAGACCTCCAACTCCGCCACCCGGGCAATGGAGCCCTTGGAAAATACCGCATCGTTGAGGGCCACATCCTGGCTGAGGAGCTTCTCTCCCCGGTAGACCCGCACATCCAGCATCATCCGCTCCTCGGTGGTGAAGTCCCCCTTGGCCAGCTGGGTCAGGCGGTTGAGTTCGGTGCGCTCCAGCTCGGCCATAAACCCTACGCTGCCCATATTCACGCCCAGAATGGGCAGATCATGGAGGGTCGCGTCCCGGGCGGCATGGAGAATGGTCCCATCTCCCCCAAAGCAGATGAGCAGGTCTGCCTTCGGCAGCTCCTCCTCCATCTTTTTCAGGGGAGCGTGGCGGGGCAGCTCCAGCCGGTCCCCCTTCTTGGGCACGAAGGGCAGGCACAGGGCGGTCTCCACCCCGGCCCGCTCCAAAATCTTCTTGGCCTCCAAAGCGGCCCGCAGCCCCCGGTCCCGGTAGGGGTTGGAACTGAGGAGAACTCTCATTCCTCTCCCCCCTTCAGCTGCTGGTGAGAGGCATCCACCAGGGCTTTCAGATCCACCTCACACTCCGGCCCCTCTCCAGCGCAGAGATAGCCCAGGTATTCAATGTTTCCCTCCGGTCCCCGAATGGGGGAAAAGGTAATATCCTTTACAGAAAATCCTGCATGGGCGGCGTGGCCCAGGAAGTGCTCCAGCACCTCCAGATGGACGGCGGGGTCCCGGACCACGCCCTTCTTGCCCACCTTTTCTTTCCCCGCCTCAAACTGAGGCTTCACCAGACATACCGCCTCTCCCCTCTCTTTCATCAGGGGACGCAGAGCAGGCAAAATCAGGTTGAGGGAGATAAAGGAGACATCCACGGAGAAGAAATCCAGCGGCTCCGGGATTTGCTCCTTGGTGAGGTAGCGGGCGTTGGTGCGCTCCATACACACCACCTGAGGGTGGGTACGCAGGCGGTAGTCCAGCTGGTTATAGCCCACGTCCACGGCGTACACCTTGCTGGCTCCGTTTTGCAGCATGCAGTCGGTAAATCCGCCGGTGGACGCCCCGATGTCGGCGCACACCGCCCCCTCCAGGGAGATGGGCCAGCAGGCCATGGCCTTCTCCAGCTTCAGACCGCCCCGGCTGACATAGCGCAGGGTCTTGCCCCGCACCTGGATCTCCTGTTCTTCTTTCACAGGGGCGCCCGCCTTGTCCACCTTCTGACCATCCACATAGACCTGTCCGGCCATAATGATGGCCTGGGCCTTCTGGCGGCTCTCCGCCAGCCCCCGCTCTACCATTGCTACATCCAGCCGCTTTTTATTGGTCACGGCCCAGCACCTCCATCGCCCGGCGGAACAGTCCGTCCCCATCCAGGCCCAAATCTCGTTTCAGCAGGGACACCGCCCCGTGAGGGACATAGCCTGTCCCACAGTTCACCAGCGCCGTCCGGGCGAGGACCCCCGCCTGCTCCAGCGCCGCCAGAGCCCGCTCTCCCACGCCGCCCTGCTCCACACACTCCTCGGCCACCAGCAGCCCGCCGGTCTTTTTTACCGACTCCACCGCCAAGGTACAGTCCAGAGGGGTGATCACATTCCATTTCAGCACCTCGGCCTGAATCCCCTGCTCCGCCAGCTTGTCCGCCGCCGAGAGCAGCTCGTTGATCTCCACGCCGTAGCCTGCCAAGGTAATATCCTTGCCAGCCCTTACTATCACAGCATTTTGCTTGCCGGAATCCTCCATATAGTCTCCCTGGCCGCCCCGGGGGTAGCGTACCGCCACCGGACCGCGGTCCCGGCAGACCGCCTGCTCCAGCATGCGGTCCAGCTCGGAGAAATTGGAGGGGGCATACACCTTGATCCCCGGGATACTGTCCAGATAGGCCACGTCGAACACCCCGTGATGGGTCTCGCCGTCCTCGCCCACCAGACCGGCCCGGTCCACCGCAAAGACCACATGGAGCTGATCAATAGCCACATCGTGCAGGAGCATGTCATAGCTGCGCTGCAGGAAGGTGGAGTAGACCGCAAACACCGGCACCGCGCCCTGCTTGGCCATGCCCGCCGCCATGGAGACGGCGCAGCCCTCGGCGATGCCCACATCAAAGAAGCGCTGGGGATAGGCTTTGGCAAAGGGGACCAGTCCCGTGCCGCTGACCATGGCTGCCGTGATGGCACACACCCGCCGGTCACTCCGGGCCAGGCGCACCAGCGTGCGCCCAAAGACAGCGGAGAAGTTTTCTCCGGACGCCTTCTGGGCCTTTCCGGTGGCCGGATCAAAGGGGGAAACCCCGTGAAAGGCGTCGGGATTGGTCTCCGCCGGTGCAAAGCCTTTTCCCTTTACCGTCCTTACGTGGAGCACTACCGGCTCGTTCAGCGTCTTAGCATAGCTCAGGGTACGGGTGAGCTGGCCCACGTCGTGTCCGTCCACCGGTCCCAGATAGGTAAAACCCATGTCCTCAAACATACTGCAAGGCAGCAGGCTCTGCTTCAAAGCTTTTTTCAGCTCATGGGTCACCTTATAGATCTGCCGCCCCACCCAGAAGGACTGCATCACCCGGCGGTAGCCCTGCTTGAAGCGCAGGTACTTGGGCTTGAGGCGCTGCCGGGCCAGCAGCTGGGCCACGCCGCCCACATTGCGGGTGATGGACATGCCGTTGTCATTGAGGATGACCAGCAGCTGCTGTCCGCACTGTCCCGCGTTGGACAGTCCCTCGTAGGCCAGCCCGCCGGTAAGGGCGCCGTCGCCGATGAGGGCCAGCACCTTGTAGTCCTCGCCCAGGGCAGTGCGTGCCCGGGCCATGCCCAGGGCCACCGCCACCGAGTTGGAGGCATGTCCGGCAATAAAGGCGTCGTGGATGCTCTCGTTGGGCTTGGGGAACCCCGCGATCCCGCCATACTGGCGAAGGGTAGGCATCTGCTCCCGGCGGCCGGTGAGCATCTTGTGCAGGTAGCACTGGTGGCCCACATCAAAAACCAGCCGGTCCCGCTGGGTATCAAACACCCGGTGGATGGCCACCGTCAGCTCCACCGCTCCCAGATTGGAGGCCAGATGTCCCCCGGTCTTGGCCACATCCTGGACCAGCTCTTCCCGCAGCTGGGCGCACAGTGCCGCGGCCTCCTGATCGCTCAGATGCGCCAGGATCGGTCCATGTTCACTTGTCATGTCTTTGTTTGTCAAGGTAAACCCCTCACATCTCCCAGGCTGCTATGCCGCTGCGGTTCTTCAGAGCAGAATCGGTCCCGCCAGACCAATGATTGTACCCAAAAGGGCCCCCATGATGACCTGGGGCAGAGTGTGGCCCAGATTTTCGTTGAGCCGCTTCTTCCCTTTCAGCTCCGCCGGCATCTCTTTCCAGTGCTCCATGACATAGTTGAGCACCTTGGCCTGTTCCCCTGCCGCTCGGCGCACATTGCACGCGTCGTACATGACCACCAAGGCGATGGCGGCGGACAGGGAAAACAGCGGGTCCCGCCAGCCGCACACCTGTCCGATGGACATGGTGGCTGCACAGATAAAGGCGGAGTGGGAGCTGGGCATATCGCCGCTGCCCACTAGCCGCTTCAGGTCCAGATTGCGGTTGAGAATAAAATTGATGATGGTCTTCAAAACCTGAGCCACAAACCAGGCGAAAATCGCCAGATCCAGCGTCAGATTCCCCGTCAAAAAACCTGTATGATCCATACTGCCCTGCTTTCTCTCCCCTTATAAAAAGGGGGCCGCCTTACTTTGTCCGCTGAGCCAGAGTGTTGGCCAGCCAGACCAGGAAATCCGGGCTAGAGAACCCATCCAGAGCGGCCACCGCCTGGGCGGTGAGCTCCTGCACCAGCTCCCGGCTGCGGTCCAGCCCCAGCACAGAGACAAAGGTACTTTTTTCGTTCTCCCGGTCGGAACCGGTGGGCTTGCCCAGCTCCTCGTCGGTGCTGGTCACGTCCAGGATGTCGTCCTGGATCTGGAAGGCCCGGCCCAGACACTGGGCGTACTTCCGCACCGCCGCCCGCTGCTCCTGGCTGCCGCCGGCGGCGATACAGCCCAGCTCGGCGGCGGCGGCAATGAGGGCGCCGGTCTTCAGACTCTGGAGCTGTTCCAGCTCTCCCTGGGTGAGGCTGCGCCCCTCCCCGGCCATATCCAGCGCCTGGCCGCCCACCATGCCGTCCGGCCCGGCGGCCAGCGACAGACAGGCTACGCCATCCACCACCTGCTGCGGGGGCAGATCGGCCTGGGTCAGCGTCTGGAAGGCGGCGGTGAGCAGGGCGTCTCCCGCCAGAATGGCGGTGGCCTCCCCGTACACCTTATGGTTGGTGGGGCGGCCCCGGCGCAGATCGTCGTCGTCCATAGCGGGCAGATCGTCGTGGATGAGGGAGTAGGTGTGGACCATCTCCAGCGCACAGGCGAAGGGCAAGGCCAGCTCCGGGTCGCCGCCGCACATGCGGCAGCTCTCCAGCACCAGCACCGGCCGGATTCGCTTGCCTCCCGCCATCAGGGAGTACTCCATGGCCTCCCGCAGGTCGGCGTACCGGCCCAACCGGCCGATCTGCTCCCGCAGAGCGGCCTCCACCCGGCTGCGGGTGGCCTCATAGTGGAGGCGAAACACGTCCTGTTCCATTTATCGTTCCTCCTGGAAATCCTGCTCCTGGGGCTGGCCGTCGGGGCCGGCGGTGAGTAGCGTCACCTTCTGTTCCGCCTGATCCAGCATGGCGGTGCAGGTTTTCAAAATGCCGGCACCCTCCTCAAAGAGGGCCATGGCCTGCTCCAGAGGGGCGTCTCCCCGCTCCAGCAGGCTGACGATCTCCTCCAGCCGGGCGGCGGACTCCTCAAAACTCAGCTTCTTCTTGGGCGCCATGGGGCACCATCCTTTCCCGGCCCTTATGGGGCCGTATCACACGCGTCGGTTTCTTCCACCCGGCAGGGCAGCTCCCCGTCGGATACCCGCAGCCGGAACCGCTCCCCGGGGGCGGCGTCGCCCATATGGGCGATGATGCCGCCGTCCGCCTTCTGGGCGATGGCATAGCCCCGGCCCAGCACCTTCAGCGGGCTCATAGCGTCCAGGGCGGCAGCCAGCCGGCCCGTTTTTGCCCGCTTTCCTGCCAGCAGGTTGGCCATGGCCTGGCTCATGCGGCGGCTCTGGTAGTCCAGCAGCACCCGCTTGTCCTGGACATAGGCCTTGGGGTCGGTGAGCATCCGGCTCCTTCCCAGCCGCTCCAGCTGCTGGCGGGAGCGGAGCAGCCGCTGGCGCATGGTCTGCTCCAGGCGCTGCCGGCTGCCCAGCAGAGCAGCGTATACCTCATTCTGATCGGGTACTGCCAGTTCGGCGGCGTTGGAAGGGGTGGCCGCCCGCAGGTCGGCCACAAAATCGGCGATGGTCACATCGGGCTCATGGCCCACAGCGGAGATCACCGGGATCTGAGAGTCGTAGATGGCCCGGGCCACCACTTCCTCATTAAACGCCCAAAGGTCCTCCATGGAGCCGCCTCCTCGTCCCGTGATGATGAGGTCGGCCACCTGGTGGAGGTTGGCCCAGCGGATGGCGGCGGCGATCTCCTCCGCCGCTCCTTCTCCCTGGACCCGCACCGGCAGCACCCGTACCTGGGCCATGGGCCAGCGGGCACCCAGGATGCGGAGCATGTCCCGCACCGCGGCTCCCGCAGGCGAGGTCACCAGGGCGATCCGCTCCGGCATCCGGGGCAGCGGCTTCTTGTGCTCCTGGGCAAAGAGGCCCTGGCGCAGCAGCTGCTCTTTCAGCTGTTCAAAGGCCACAAATAGGTCCCCCGCCCCCTCCGGGGTGAGGCGGACGCAGTACATCTGGTACTGCCCGTCCCGGGGAAAGACGGTCACCCGCCCGGCGGTGATGACCTGCATCCCGTTCTGGGGCCGGAAGCGCAGGGAGGCGGCGTCTCCCCGGAACATGACGCACCGCAGGGCTCCCTCCCGATCCTTTAACGTAAAGTAGTGGTGGCCGGAGGGATACATCTTATAATTGGACAGCTCTCCCCGCACCAGCAGGCCGGAGAGCAGCCGGTCCCGGTCCATAAAGCCCTTGATATACTGTCCCACCTGGCTGGGGGTGAGAATGGACGCCTCCTGTCTCATAGGACACGCTCCCGCTCCAGCGCCCGCCAGGTCAAAATGGCGGTGCCCATGGCGTTGTCGGTGGAGAAGCGGGGCTGGGCAAAGATGGCTCCGCACTCCTTCTCCATCACCTGACGCAGCAGGGAGTTGGAGGCCACTCCTCCGGAGCACAGCACGGGCAGTCCGGGGAAGCGCTCCAGGGCCTGGCGGGTGGCCTTCACCACCGCCCGGGCCACCGTCTCCAGAGCAAACCGGGCCACCCTCTCAGGGCTCTCCCCCTTCTCCGCCATCTGCCGGACCTTATTTTCCATTCCGGACAGGGAAAAAGTGCACTCCTGCACCTTCACCGGAAAGGGTTTCACCTTCTGTGCCTGGGCGCTGAGGGCGTCCACGGCCTTCCCCGCAGGGAATTGGAGCCCCAGCAGCACGCCGGTGCGGTCGATGAGCTGCCCGGCGGAGATGTCGCTGGTTCCCCCCAGAATCTCCGCCTGCATGGCCACACCATTTTCCTCCGGGTACGCCCGGAGCAACTCGGTGGTGCCGCCGGACAGATGCCAGGCCAAAAAAGGACCCTCCAGCAGGTCCAGCCTTCCGGCGGACCAGGCCGCCGCGGCCAGATGTCCCTGCTGGTGGGAGAAAGCAAAAAAGGGCACGCCCAGGGTGTGGGCCAGACACTGGGCCTGACTGGTACCGGCCAGGAAGCAGGGCATGTAAGAGCCCTCCACCGCCCGGGGGCGGGTGCTGGCCCCCACCGCCTGGAGGTTTTCCAGCCGTCCCTGGGCCGACAGACGCTCCATCAGCTGGGGCAGCTGCTTGACGTGCTGGAACAGGGCGTCGCTCTGCCGCAGGCCCAGCTCGCCCGGGCGCACCTGGAGCAGCTGGCCAACATTTTCCCCCTCCCGGCCGTCAAAGACCGCCGCGGAGGTGGTGTAGTTGCTGGTGTCCAGCGCCAAAACGGACATGCTTACGCCTCCTCGCCGGCAGAGTCGGTCTTCTCCGGCTTGGCGGGGGTGTCGGGGAACTCCGTGCGGACAAAGGTGCCCAGGATCCCGTTGACAAAGGAGGCTACCTCCTGGGGCTCATACTTCTTGGTCATCTCCACCGCGGCGTCAATGGCGGCGGCGTTTGGGATGTCCGGCATATAGAGCACCTCATACATGGCGGTGCGCAGGATGGCCGCCGCCATACGGGGAATGCGGGCAAAGGACCAGCCCACAGCGTAGCGGCCGATGTAGTCGTCCAGCTCCGGCCCGTGGGCAAAGACGCCCCGCACCAGGTCCCGGATATACTGCTCCTGCTTCTCGTTGGGGAACTGGGCATACAGGGAGGACTCCCCTCCCAGCTCCTCAAACCGCTCCCGGGTCAGCTCGCTGTCCAGAACCTCGTCCGCGCTCTGGGTACCGAAGCCCAGAGAAAAAATCAGATGCACCGCGATCTCGCGGGCCGTACTTCTTGTCATACTGTCTCCTCCGTCATGTCATAGGCTGAGTGCCGTTTCGTTCCCGGGCAGATGCGCTCCATGGAAACGCTGATTTCACAAGGATATTATATACATGAATATGCAAAAAAGAAAGCCCTAAAATAGAGAAACCCAGGATGCTCTTCCATTCCTCTCTGCATATTCTCCTAAATATGGAAAAATCCGCCCGGCCGAAGCCGAGCGGATCTTTCGTTACGCGTAGAAATAGTGGGCGCCGATGACGGCCACACAGGTTTTATGCCGGGAGGCCCAGCTGTTGCCGGTGGAGTCAAAGTGGGTGGCTCCCAGGGTCTCCTCCACCACACCGCCGTCCAGCACCAGCTTGGCAGCGATGACGCTGTTCTCATTGGGGGTGCGGTTGGCCAGCTTACCGGACTGGTAGGTGGTGAACTGGTTCTTCTGGGCCAGCACACTCACGATGGTGTTGGGGTAGATGGGGTCGTTGACCCGGTTGAGCACCACGTTGCCCACCGCCATCATGCCCTCCAGGGGCTGGTTGCCGCTCTCGGCGTAGATGATACGGGACAGCCAGAACAGGTCGTCCTGATTGTAGTACTGGTCGGCAGGGGTCAGGGCTCCGCTGCCCCGGGTCACGGCCACCACACCGGTGGAGGCGTTCCAGGTCAGGGAGGCGTCGAAGGCCTCAGTCAGCACGGACAGGGGAACGGTCACGCGGCCATTGATCAGCTGCACCCCCTCGGGGATGTACAGGTAACGGCCGTTGGCCACCAGATACAGCTGTCCCACCTTAGCGGTCAGCGTCAGCTTGCTGCTGCTCATCGTCACGGTGTTGCTGCTGCCGTCCCAGCGGACGGCGGCGGAGGCATCCAGCTCCTCCACCATGGGGGCCAGAGCAACATAAGTTTTTCCGCTCTTCTGCGTCTTGTTCACCTCAGAGGACACCGGCTTACCGTCCACCGTCAGGGTGTGGTCCATGTCCTCCACCCAGGTCAGCACGTTGGAGCCCGCTACCGCGGTCACCAGATGCGCCTGGTCTGCTTCCTGATCGTGGGTTTCGCTGGTCTCAACCAGCTGGGCCCCACGGGTCCCTTTCTCGGTTTGCGGTGCCGCAGCGGGGTCCTGCTCCACTCCGGCTCCCATCAGGAGAAGCAAGGCAAAGGCGCTCAGCGTCAACGAAAACAGCTTTCGTGTCATTGTCTTCACTCCTATTTAGTTACAAAATTATGTCAACAATTATGACATCAAAAGCAACTTGTTGTTACTTTTGTTACCACATTGTAACTAATTGAGCTGTCGGAAACAAGGGCAATTTTCACTATACTTTCCTTATTTTCCTGGTTGATTTTTTCTGTTCTACTGCAAAAAATGATGAATTTTAAAAAAATCAGAGTTTTTTGTGCACATTTGCCCTACTTCATTTTCACCAATGCCGGTTTGCCTCCTGACGATCGGTTTCCATAAAAACAGCTCCGCCGAAGCGGAGCTGCTGCCTTGTTTTATTTCCTTGTTACTTCTTTCGGTTGTCCAGCTTCTGCAGCAGAGCAACCAGCAGGGCGATCACGCCCAGCACCACAAAGATGCCCAGCATCCCCTGGCCCATCATCTCCAGGGCCTGTTCTATATTGGTCCAGTTCATGGTTCTCCTCCTATTCTCAGCCGATCATATGGGTGGCACAGTACTGCAAAACCACGCCGCCGGCCACCACCGAGGCGATCTGCCCGGACACGTTGGCGGCCACCGCGTGCATGAGCAGGTGGTTCTGAGGGTCGGCCTCCTGGCCCAGCTTCTCAATGACCCGGGAAGACATGGGGAAGGCGGAGATGCCGGCCGCACCCACCATGGGGTTGATCTTGTTCTTGGGGGTAAAGAGGTTGATCACCTTCACAAACAGCACGCCTACCACCGAATCCAGCACAAAGGCCACCAGACCCAGTACCATAATAAGCAGCGTTTCGGGTTTGACAAACTGGTCCGCCTTCATGGAGAAGGAGATGGTAATGCCCAGCAGCAGGGTGATGAGGTTGGCCAGCTCGTTCTGGGCGGTCTTGGACAGAGTGGTGAGCACCCCGCACTCCCGGATCAGGTTGCCGAACATGAGGAAGCCCACCAGAGCCACCGAGGAGGGAGCTACCAGCCCGGCGATCACGGAGACGATAATGGGGAACAGGATGCGCAGCCGCTTGGATACGCCCTGAGCCCGATAGGGCATCCGCATGGCCCGGTCCTTCCTGGTGGTCACCAGCTTGATGGCAAAGGGCTGGATAATGGGGACCAGCGCCATATAGGAGTAGGCGGCCACAGCGATGGCGCCCACATAGTTGGAGTGGAGCACCTGGGAGACCAGGATGGAGGTGGGGCCGTCGGCGGCGCCGATGATACCGATGGAGGCGGCGTCCTTCATATCGAAGCCCAGGGCAGCTGCCAGCAGGATGGTGAGGAAGATGCCCGCCTGGGCGGCAGCGCCGCACAAAAACAGCTTGGGGTTGGCCAGCAGAGGGCCGAAGTCGATCATGGCTCCGATTCCGATAAACAGCAGAATGGGCATGGCCTCACTGGCGCTGATGCCCACTTCAAAGAGCCACTGGATGATACCGTGGGTCTCCCCCACCCCGGCGGTCATCTGGTCAATGACCCCCGACGAGGGCAGGTTCACCAGAATAGCGCCAAAGCCCATGGGCATGAGCAGAGCGGGCTCAAATCCCTTGTCAATGGCCAGCCAGATGAGCAGCCCGCCCACCACATACATGACCAGCTGCTGCCAGGTTATGGCCAGCAGACTTTCCCACAAAAATTCCATGTTCCGTTCCTCCCTTGTAATCTGCGTCGGCTTTCCCTGGAGATCAGCGGCGCTGTACCGCAGCACTATGCCTGAACGGGTAAGAAAAAAGACCTGCGTTCCCAATGGAACGCAGGTCTGGTCATTTCAGGCAAAACCAGGGGGAACGCTCCCCCCATGCTGTTGGTCCTACCGCACAGCATCCGCTGTGCCGACTACTCCCCTTTGCAGGTTCATAGTAGCACGGCAAAATGTGGTTGTCAACCCCATTTTCCCCTTTTCAGTTGGGCAGGGCGGCCACGGCCGCTTCAATGGCTCCCTCTTCCTCCCGCATGGCGGACAAAGTCAGGTCCAGCAGCTTGTCCAGCTCCCAGCCCAGCAGCTCGGCCCCCTGGGCGATCACATCCCGGGAGCAGCCGGCGGCAAACTTTTTATCCTTAAACTTCTTTTTCAGGGACTTAAGCTCCATGTCGGACACACTCTTGGAGGGGCGCATCAGGGCGGCCGCGCCGATGAGCCCGGTGAGCTCGTCGCAGGCAAAGAGCACCTTCTCCATCTCGTGCTCGGGCTTGATGTCTACATGGCTGCCCCAGCTGTGGCTGGCGGTGGCTCGGATTATGGCCTCGTCCACCCCGGCCTCACGCATCAGCTCCTGAGACTTGATGCAGTGCTCGTCGGGCCACATTTCAAAGTCCAGATCGTGGAGCAGGCCCACCTGGGACCAGAATTCCTTCTCCTCCCCGTAGCCCAGCTTCTGGGCAAACCAGCCCATCACATGCTCCACTGTAATGGCGTGGCGCAGATGGAACGGCTCCTTATTATACTGGGTCAGCAGGGCCCAGGCCTGATCTCTCGTCATCGCGATCCCCTCCAGCAATCTTATATATAAATAGAGGTGTGAGCAACCCTCACACCTCTATAAGTGTACCCGAAATTCTTTCCTTGTCAATAGGCCACCACAATGCCTCCGTCGTTGGCGTACACGCTGGTGATCCCGCCGGCACTCACCACCAGGATCTCGCCCACCTGGCACTTGGCCTGGATCTGCTCCCGCACCTTCTCGGCCCGGTCCTTGCAGTTGCAGTGACAGATAACCAGCCTGCGGCCCGTGTGGTTGGGATCGGATGCGATCTTGTCCACCAGCTTGTTCAGAGCCTGCTTCATGGACAGGGCCTGTCCCAGCTTACAGATCTCCCCCTCGGGCGTGCCGCCCATAAAGAGCTTGATCTTCAGCGCCCCGGTGACCACCGCCTGAAGCTTGGTGAGGCGGCCGTTCTTCCGCAGGTTCTCCAGGGACTCCAGCACAAACAGGGTCTGCATCTGGTAGATATACTGCTCTACCTCCCGCACCACCTTTTTAAAGGGCATGCCGGACTGGGCCAGCTCCCGGATCTTCAGGGCCACCAGCACCTCCCCGGAGGAGGCGGAACAGGAGTTGAACACATGGACGTTGATGTCAGGCTCATCCTCCTCCAGCAGCACCTTGGCCTGCTCGGCGCTGTTGTGGGAGCCGCTGAGCAGGGCGGACAGGGTGACCACGTACACGTCCTCCGCTCCCTGATAGGCGTCCAGGTAGGCCTGGGGAGAGGGGCAGGCGGTGGAGGGGGCCTGCTCGCTCTGCTTCATGGACCAGAGCAGATCAGCCTGGTCGAAAGTATCGTCATCCACAAAGATGCTGCCATTGGAGTGAATGGTCAGCGGCACCTTGACAAAGCAGGGATCCTTCAACATCTGGGGCGTCAGGTCACAGCAGCTGTCCACAACAATCTTAAAACTCATGTGTTTCATCTCCAAATGTAGTTTTGAAAATCAGATTTTACTAACCATAACATAAAAGAAAGGGAATGTAAAGCAGATCCAGTCACAAACCGAAAAAATTTTACAAAAACTTCTCCCCGGTCTCCTCCTCCAGCTCCTTGAGCAGCTTACGGTCGGCCTTGCTGGTCAGATCCAGCTGGGCGTAGAGATCGGGACGGCGATGGCGGGTACGGAGAATGGACTGCTTGCGCCGCCACTGGTCCACCTTGGCGTGGTTGCCGGAGAGAAGGATGGAGGGCACGGTGCGGTCGTGCCACACCTCCGGGCGGGAGTACTGGGGGGCCTCCAGCATGCCGTTCCAGTGGCTCTCATTTTCGTAGCAGGAGGGGTCGGAGAGCACCCCGGGCACCAGGCGGCACACTGCGTCGGCCACCGCCATGGCCGGGATCTCCCCGCCGGTGAGGACAAAGTCGCCGATGGAGATCTCCTCATCCACGCACTCCTCAATAAAGCGCTCATCGATGCCCTCGTAGTGACCGCAAACCAGAATGAACCGCTGGTAGTCATCCCGCAGCCGCCGGGCGTCAGCCTGGACAAAGGTCTTGCCCGCCGGGGACATATAGATGGTGTGCAGCCGCTCCCCCGCCTCGTCGCAGATGTGCTTCCAGCACTGGTAGAGGGGGTCGGCCTGCATCACTGCTCCCCGGCCTCCGCCGTAGGGGTAGTCGTCCACCTGCCGCTGCTTATTTAAGGTATAATCCCGAATCTGGTGGCACTCAATGCGCACATAGCCCCGCTCCTGAGCCCGGCCCAGGATGGATTCACACAGCATATCTCCCACCACATCGGGGAACAAGGTCATAATGTCGATACGATACATAGTTAAAAACCAATCCTCACTTCTTCTGATCTCTTTTGATTATACGAAACCACGCCCGCTTTTTCAATGGATTTGTCTCTCTTTTTCCCAAAAACCTCAGCATTCAGAACGTTGGCAGGATGGGCCGGCCCTGCCGGTCAAAGCTCCACACCAGATACCGCCGCCCCTGCCAGCTCCGGACCTGTGCCAGGCAAAAAAGTGTGTTAAGTAAAATTGGTTTACAAAGTAAAAAGGGAGCAGCCAACTGCCGCACTCCGTTTTTCTCCCGGCTGAGCAGCCCCTCTGCCCCCTGGAGACAGGCCCTCACCACCGGATCGGCGCAAAATTTCTCCGGGTGGGCCTCGGAATGCCACACTTCTGGAGAATCTCCTTTATCTGTAAAGGGATATACCATGACAGCTTTTCCGCCGGTCAGCGGCCAGGCGCCCGCCTCCTGAAGGGTCCGTTTGGCCACCCGGCGCTCCAGATGCAGGCGGTTCTCCCGGGGAACCAGGGTCCCCAGCAAAAACTCGCCTTCGGCTCCCAGGCACCAGACCTTATAAAGCCCCCGCCCGTCCTCCGGGCGCACCGCCTCCAGGTACACCCAGGGCTCCTCCTCCCGCACCCGCAGCGTCCCACCGCCCTCCAGCGGCCACAGCTCCCCCAAACCCATTCTCCCCCCTCCTGCTCCTACTCTATGCATCCTCTCCTCCGGCAAGCGCAAAATCTTTTTCTTGACAAACTCACTTTCCTTCGCTAAAATCAAGGTCAAGAAATGCGACGACGGGAAAAAAGACAGGACGTGTCCCCCTTCAGAGAGCCGGTGGTTGGTGTGAACCGGTGTGCTGCCGTGCTGTGTATAACTGGTCCCCGAGCAGTCCGCCTGAACCAAGTAGGGCGGGACGGTTGGCATCGTTATCCGCCGCGGCCTTGTTGGAGGCTTTGAGGGCCGTTCGGGCAACCGGCGGCTGAACCAGGGTGGTACCGCGTTATGATAACGCCCCTGACTTGAAAAAGTCGGGGGCGTTTTGATTTTCTCCCCCGCGGCACACTCCGCCCTCCAACGGGGCGGAAACAGGAAAGGAGAACAAAGCATTATGAATCCCGGATACACAAAGTACATTCCCTTCCAGCCCCAGAAGATCGAGGGGCGCACCTGGCCGGACAAGACCATCACCAAAGCTCCCACCTGGTGTTCGGTGGACCTGCGGGACGGCAACCAGGCTCTGGTGGACCCCATGAATCTCCAGGAAAAGCTGGAGTATTTCCATACCCTGCTGGACATCGGCGTCAAGGAAATTGAGATCGGCTTCCCCTCCGCCAGCGAGACGGAGTACGAGATCTGCCGCGAGCTCATCGAGGGGGGCCACATCCCCGACGATGTGACCATCCAGGTGCTGGTCCAGGCCCGGGAGCACCTCATTAAAAAGACCTTTGAGGCCATCCAGGGCGCCAAGAACGTGATCCTCCACTTCTACAACTCCACCTCCACCCTCCAGCGCAAGGTGGTCTTCCACATGGACATGGACGGCATCACCAAGATCGCCACCGACGCGGCCGACCTCATCTATGAGATGTCTCAGCCCATGATCCAGCAGGGCATGAACCTGCGCTTTGAGTACTCCCCTGAGTCCTTCATGGGCACCGAGATGGACTACGCCGTGGACATCTGCCAGGCGGTGCTGGAGCACCTCCACGCCACCCCGGACAACAAGGTCATCCTGAACCTGCCCACCACCGTGGAGAACTGCATGCCCAACCAGTTTGCCGACATGCTGGAGTACTTCATCCGCAAGCTCCCCTCCCGGGACAGCGCCATCATCTCCCTGCACCCCCACAACGACCGGGGCTGCGGCGTGGCCACCGCGGAGATGGGCCTGCTGGCCGGTGCGGAGCGGGTAGAAGCCACCCTCTTCGGCAACGGCGAGCGTACCGGCAACGTGGATATGGTCACGCTGGCCATGAATATGTGGACCCAGGGCGTGGACCCCGAGCTGGACTTCTCCAACATCAACAAGATCAAGGAGATGTACGAGCGCTGCACCAAGATGCCGGTGGGCGACCGGCAGCCCTACGCCGGCAAGCTGGTGTTCACCGCCTTCTCCGGCAGCCATCAGGACGCCATCAACAAGGGCACTCAGTATATGAAGGAGTCCCACAGCCCCTACTGGGAGATCCCCTATCTGCCCATCGACCCCGCCGATGTGGGCCGGGAGTACGAGCCCATCATCCGCATCAACTCTCAGTCGGGCAAGGGCGGCGCCGCCTATATCATGGAGCACAACTTCGGCTTCGACCTGCCCAAAGCCATGCACCCCGAGTTCGGCCACATCGTCCAGGTGGAGACCGACCGGGTGGGCAAGGAGATCAGCCCCGAGCGCATCAACGAGCTGTTCCACCAGGAGTACATCGAGGCCAAGGAGCCCTACAAGATGCTCAAGCACGCCTTTGAGGAGACGGTGGACGCCGAGGGCCACTCCCACGTGGTCTTCAAGGGCACCCTCCAGCACACCGACACCATCTTCGATGTGGCCGGTGAGGGCAACGGCCCCATCGACGCCTTCTTCCGCGCCATCCAGGGCGAACGGATGGACCACTTCACCTTCCTGGACTACAAGTCCCACGCCATCACCGACGGCTCCGACTCCCAGGGCGTGGCCTACATCCTGCTTCAGGACCAGCGGGACGGCAAGAAGTACTGGGGCGTGGGTCTGTCCCACAACATCAACCTGGCTCCTCTGCGCGCCATTCTCTCCGCCATCAACCGCTCCAAGCGCAAGTAAATCCAATTATTCTGCCCGGTCTGGGAATGTCCCAGGCCGGGCTTTATTATTTCTTAGCAGTCTCTTCCAGGATATTTCTTCCCCAGGCCCGCCCCATTTTCTTCCCTTTACGTTCCGTTAGAAAAAGGATAAGGAATCTTAATTCCCTCTTAATCCCTTGTTTGGGCAGACGTCATTGACTTTTCCGGGCTTTACGCTATACTTAAGGTAAGAAACACCATCAGAGGAGGCACCTTGCCATGCCCAGAACACCAGAACAGCAGAAACCCGCTCCCAAGGCTCCGGCCCGGATGTCCAAAAAGGACCCCCTGACCCGGGAGCAGGTTCAAGATATCAACGCCTGGTGGCGCGCAGCCAACTACTTGTCCGCCTGCCAGCTCTACTTACTGGATAACCCCCTCCTGCGTCAGCCCCTGCGCCCGGAGCATCTCAAGCGGGCCATTGTGGGCCACTGGGGCACCTGTCCGGGGCAGAACTTCATCTACACCCACCTGAACCGGGCTATCATCAAGTACGACCTGGACATGATCTATATCTCCGGTCCCGGCCACGGGGGCAATGCCATTGTGGCCCAGGACTACCTGGACGGCTCCTACAGTGAAATCTACCCCAACATCAGCCAGGATACCGAGGGAATGAAAAAGCTGTTCAAGCAGTTCTCCTTCCCCGGCGGCATCCCCAGCACCGCCGCCCCCGAGACCCCCGGCTCCATCAACGACGGGGGCGAGCTGGGCTACTCCCTGGCCCACGCTTTCGGCGCGGTGATGGACAACCCTGACCTGATCGCTGCCTGTGTGGTGGGGGACGGCGAGGCGGAGACCGGCCCTCTGGCCACCTCCTGGCACTCCAATAAGTTTTTGAACCCCATCACCGACGGCGCGGTGCTGCCTATTCTCCACCTCAATGGCTTTAAGATCTCCAACCCCAGCGTCTTCTCCCGCATCACCCATGAAGAGACCGAGATGTTCTTCAAGGGCTGCGGCTGGGAGCCCCGCTTTGTGGAGGGGGACGACCCGGATCAGATGCACCAGAAGATGGCCGCCGCCATGGACTGGGCTATCCGAGAGATCCAGCGCATCCAGGAATATGCCCGCTCCACCGGCGACGTGGAGCGCCCCCGCTGGCCCATGATCGTCTTCCGCTCCCCCAAGGGCTGGACCGGCCCGGCGGAGGTGGACGGCAAGCCCTCGGAGGGCTGCTGGCGCTCCCATCAAGTCCCCATTCCCGTGTGGGACGGCAAGCCCGGCCGGGTGGAGGAGCTGGAGGCGTGGCTGCGCAGCTACCACCCGGAGGAGCTCTTTGACGAAAACGGAGCTCTCATTCCCCGCCTCCAGGAGCTGGCCCCCAAGGGGGATCGGCGGATGGGAGCTAACCCCCATGCCAACGGCGGCCTGCTGCTGCGGGACCTGCGCACCCCCGACTTCCGGGAGTACGCGGTGGAAGTCCCCAAGCCCGGCGCGGTGGATGCCCAGGACACCCAGGTGCTGGGCGGCTACGTGCGGGATCTCATCAAACGCAACTTAAAATCCCGGAATTTCCGGGTCTTTGGCCCTGACGTCACCTCCTCCAACCAGCTCTCTGCCATGCTCCAGGCCACAGGCCGCCGGTGGACGGACCCCACCCAGGATGACCTGGGGGGCCATCTGGATCAGGATGGCCGGGTAATGGACGCCATGCTCTCGGAGCACATGTGCCAGGGTTGGCTGGAGGGTTATCTGCTTACCGGCCGCCACGGCTTCTTCACCTGCTACGAGGCCTTCAGCCGCATCGTAGACTCCATGGTCTCTCAGTACGCCAAATGGCTGAAGGTGTGCCGGCAGCTGCCCTGGCGGCAGAAAATCGCCTCCCTCAACTATGTGCTCTCCTCCAATGTCTGGCAGCAGGACCACAACGGCTACACCCACCAGGACCCCGGCTTTCTGGACCACGTAGCCAACAAGAAGGCAGACGTGGTGCGCCTCTACCTCCCCCCCGACGCCAACTGTCTGCTCAGCTGCTTTGACCACTGCGTGAAAAGCCGCAACTACATCAATGTCATCGTGGCCTCCAAGCATCCCCGGCCCCAGTGGCTCACCATGGACCAGGCAGTGAAGCACTGCACCCAGGGCATCGGCATCTGGCAGTGGGCCTCCAATGACCGGGGCGTGGAGCCTGACGTGGTCATGGCCTGCTGCGGCGACACCCCCACCCTGGAGACCCTGGCAGCGGTGACCATCCTGCACCACTACCTGCCCCAGCTGAAGATTCGGGTGGTGAACGTGGTGGACCTGATGAAGCTCCAGCCCCACACGGAGCATCCCCACGGCCTCACCGACGAGGACTACGACGCTCTGTTCACCAAGGACAAGCCCATTATCTTCGCCTTCCACGGCTACCCCACTCTGGTCCACGAGCTCACCTACCGCCGCCACAACAAGAACCTTCACGTCCGGGGCTACAAAGAGGAGGGCACCATCACCACCCCCTTCGACATGCGGGTCCAGAACGACATCGACCGCTTCGACCTGGTCATCGACACCGTCATGCGCCTGCCCCAGCTGGGCAACAGCGCCGCCTATCTCATCCAGGAGATGAAGGACAAGCTGGTGGAACACCACCAGTATATCACCACCTACGGCCAGGACATGCCCGAGATCCGCAACTGGGCCTGGAACGAAGGCAAGGGCATCTACACGGAATAAATATTTTTGCTCTTCTTGGAATAATTTTCTCCAAACCGGCCATACTGGAGGGCGAGGTGATGTACCATGGACTACCGTGACATGTACGCCTTGTTCCGCCGGGAGCCGGAGGCCAAGCGCTTCTTCGATGGGCTGCCTGCCCATGTACAGGATCAGCTGCGCATCCGGCCCAACGGGATCAAAAATCTGGAAGGTCTCAAAAACTACGCCCGCAGCGTTCTCCGCGGCGAGCCTGTGTAAGGAGGAAATGACCATGTCCAAGCAGGAGAAAAAGCGCCCCCGCACCATTCCCGACGTGCCCGCCACCCCTATTCCCGGCGAGCCGGGCAAGGAGCGGAGCAACTTTGACCCCACTCCCAGATCCAAAGTGCAGTAAAATATGATAACCGCGCCCCGGCGAACTTCGCCGGGGCGCGGTTTCTTTATCCATGCAATTCTATGGCATTCTCACGGACTGGCAGAATCAGGTCGCCGGAATAGCGATGTGCAGCATTATCCTTCTGGAAACTGAGAGCATATTCCCCCTGGTAGGTCAGCTCGCCCTCCTGCCACACCGTCAGGCGGTAGCCAATATTATCCCGGGAGGTATCATCCCGTTCCAGCAAAGCCAGCCGCTGTCCGTCCCACTGGGCAAGCTGCTCCCGCCCCACCTGATCCCACTTCTCATCCTCCGGGATTTGCAGGGTGTGCTTGAGGGCATAGCAGGCTCCGTCCCAGGTCAGCAGGCAAAGCTGATGCCTGTTGAAAAAGAGCAGCAGATAGTCCTCCCCCTCCAGAGGCGCGTCCATATAGGCGCTGCCGCCCAACTCGCCCAGCTCCAGCCGCTGGAGCAGCTGC
This sequence comes from uncultured Oscillospiraceae bacterium, assembly GCA_944385665.1. GTDB lineage: Bacteria > Bacillota > Clostridia > Oscillospirales > Oscillospiraceae > Lawsonibacter. The sequence goes on along the minus strand of CALWYB010000011.1, from coordinate 7,561 downwards.
TGTCCGTCGCCGCTGAGTACGTTGAGATACCAGGTGTCTCCCACCGCGGTGTACAGCAGCAGGTGTCCCTTCTCATCGGTCTGAAGCTCCACCGTCCGCTCCTCCTGGGGGACCACATAGACAGTCCGAATCTGCTCTACATCCAAGGACTTCTTTTGACCCGCACTCTCGGTCTGCTGGTATGGGATAAAATAGACGCCGTACCCATCCCGGATCTGGCTGAAATCCAGCTGGACCGCATCCTGTGTCTGCTCCTCCGGAGAGATATAGCTGTCCAGGATGTAGAAACAGCCTTCTTCCCCCGGGGCGGCGGTACTGTCCCAGGCAATGTCTTGCTGGGAATCACAGCCTACCTCCATCACACCTCCCGTCGCGTTGGTGGTAAACGTGTAGGTGACCTGAATCTCCGGGGGGACGGGGATGTTAAAAAAGTGTTGGATGGCCTCTTGCCTCTTTTGCATCTCAGCCACTTTCTCCTCGTCTCCAAAGTAGTAGTATCCTTCGTCGATAAAAATGGGATAGCAGTCGTATTGGTCTGCCAGATTTACGGTCACAGTCTTGGTTTGATTGGGTCCCATGGCCTCGGCCTGGGCAATGGCAGCGGGCGGGATCAACATGCCGCTCCACCACACCGCGCCTTCTTGCTCCAGGTCCAGCTCACCGCTGGAGGACATGCTGCCGCGGAAGGACGGAAGATTCAGGTTTGGGGCCCATGCACGGTCACTTGACCAATCCTTTTTTCGCAGAGAGAACTGAAACCGGGTCTGGGACTCTCCGGCATCCTGGGCAGAAAACTCTGTATCCCAGTACAAGCGGTCATACATCTGGCTGCGGGCGGTAATGGTCAGCCCCTGAGCCGCCGCCGGGTCGCCCCGGAGGGTGGTCTGGGTCACCTCCACCGACTCCTCATCCCGGTTCACCCACACCGTCATCCCTGCCAGACCCCCTGCCGCCAGACACAGCAGCACCAAAAACAGGGCAAGGCTCTTTTTCATGGCTCCTCCTCTCCCGTCAAATCCTTCAGGGCCCGGACCACCCGGTCGGCCTTGTAGCGGTAGGTCTCCTTCACAAAGTCCATCAGGGTCTTCCCCTGCTCCTCCAGCTCCAGGGTAGTCACATCCCCCACCAGCTTGCCCTTTTGCAGCAGCACCGCCCGGCCGATGAAGTGCTCCACCTCCTCCAGCAGGTGGGTGGAGAGAAGTACCGTCTCACTGGGCTCCAGGATACCCAGCAGCACCCGGTAAAAGTCCTCCCGGTTAAAGACGTCGTTGCCTGCAAAGGGCTCATCCATCAGGATGTAGTCCGCCCCCTGGCTCAGGGCCAGAATCACCTCCAGCTGGTTCTTTTGGCCGGTGGAGAAGGTGCGGGCGGGCTTATGGGCGGGCAGCTCAAAGAAATCCAGCAGGGCCCGAAAGCGCTTGTCCCGGAAGGTGGGAAAGTGTTCCTGATAAAACTGCCGGTGGCTCTCCGGGCTGAGGTTGGGAAAGAAGGAGTGCTCACAGGTGGCAAAGGAGAGCCGGGTAATGTTTTTGGGCGTGATGGGCTCCCCGTCCAGGGTAATGGTCCCATGGTAGGGGAGGAAGCCAAAGACACACTTCATCAGGGTGGTTTTGCCCGCACCGTTCTCTCCAAACAGCCCCACGATCTCCCCCTGCGGGATCTGCAAATTCACGCCATCCAGGGCGGTTTTATTTCCATACTGCTTGACGACTTGCTTGAACTCCAACATCGCGCTCATCCCCCCACCAGCGCGCTCCAGAAGCGCGTCCACTGTCCCGGCACCAGGCAGGACGCCGGGGTACACTTTACATAGATCAGATAACACAGGGCGGTGGTCACCACCGTCAACACCAGGCACCCCCCGATCCCGGCCAGCGGCACGGTCCAGCACCGCCGGGTATATTCTCTGGGGTCGGGCAGGCGGCGCATGAGATAGATGCTCATGCTGCCCTGGCGGTGGTAGGCCTGGAACCAGAACCCTCTGGTCAGCAGCCAAACCGCCAGGATCAGGTAGCCCGCCGTGGTAAACCGGAACACCTGGCCGAAATCCGCCATCCGGGCGGTTGGGTCCAAAATCCGCTGTCCATTCATCGTGAGGTACAGGCGGGAGACGGCCATGGTGTAGGTATAAAGGTAAGAGAGGGCCGCCCAGCCGATGGACAGAGCCAGGCCGGTGATAAGAACGCTCCGCTCCTGTTTTGCCGAGATTCCGGGCGGCAGGCGGAACGCCAGCCACTCCTCAAACGTATGGACCGATCTGTACATCTGGCTCCTCCTCCCCATCCTCGTTGTCCCAAAGAATCATCCGTGCAACAGCAACTGCACCAAAACAGAAGGTCACTGTGATATGCACAGCTTCCATCGACAGGTCGAAGGAATTGTTCCGCCCATACTCCAGCCAGAAAAGGACCACCAGCAGCTCTATGGACGCCAGGGGCCGGCGGCCCAGGCGCATCAGCCGTGCCCCGCCGGCAGCGCACACCCCCAGCGCCGCCATTACAAAGGCGTCGGTGACCCACCGCAGTCCATTGGCCAAGGGGAGCAGGGTGGAAAACAGTGGGACCTGATAGATGGAGAGCAGGATCGTCTGTCTAGTTACCATCTCCGCCGGCAGCTGCTGGCGATAGAACAGGCACATTCCCAGGCACAGGGCGGCCTGGAACCCCCACAGCAGCACAAAGGCCATGGTACTGTATGCGGCGTAAAGCAGATTCCCCTGCTTGCGGCTCACGCCCAACCGGTCCAAGGTATAGTCCCGCCACCGTCCGGCGGTGCGGATGAGCACCAGACTCAGCAGCAGAAGCCCCCCAAACCAAACCAGAGACAGGTGGCCGTTCTCCACCATCTCGCCGATGGTCAAGGCCCGAGACGCCCAGACCTCCTCCCAGTCGGCTGTATACGACGCGAGAAAACTAATCTGTTTCTGGGACTGATAGAAGAAGAGCGCTCCTTCCACCACCGCCATCCCCAGCATCAGCAGCAATTCCTTATATAAGGTACTGCGGGCCATCAGAGACAAATAGGATCGATACCTTCTCATGACTCTCCTCCTTTTCCGTCCCAAAGCCGCTCCACCAGCGCCAGGGCCTCCTCCTTGGAGGCCCCCGTCTCCTTCAGGGCGGCCACCAGCACCGCCGCCTCCCCTTCCAGCAGCTTGGTTCGCACGTCCCGCACCTTCCTTTCATTCAGTGTCAGCACGCTCTTGGCTCCGGAGCGGGACTCCATCAGCCCCTCCTCCTCCAGCAGCCGGTAGGCCTTCTGCACCGTGTTGGGGTTTACCCCCAGCAGGGCGGACAGCGTGCGGCGGGAGGGCAATTCTTCCTGATCCCGGGCGGTTCCGGCGGCCACGGAGCGCTCCACAAAGCGCATGATCTGCAAGTAGATGGGCACTCCCTCTTCCATGCGGAAGGCATCAAAGGCAAGCAAGGTCCTCCCTCCTTTCAACCGTATTATATGACTAATACACTTTCTAAGTGTATTATATAAGTAACACACTTTCCTGTCAACATCTTTTGTACGCTTTTTCTCTCAGACGCAGAAATTTCATGGACAGATTTGTGGGATTTCTCTTGTCTCCCAAGGCAAAACACGGTATTCTTAAAGGGAACAAGAAACTGGAGGAATTATTATGGCAACCCTGAAAGAATTGGCGGAACGCACCGGCTGTTCCCCGGCAGCCATCTCCCGCATCCTCAACGCCGACCCTACTCTGTCGGTCAGTGAGGAGACCCGACGCCGGGTGCTGGAGGAGGCAGGCCGTCTGAATTACTCCGCCTCCAAAAGCCGGCGGGGCCGGGCGCCCAAGCCCCTGATGCGGGTGGGACTGGCGGAAATGCTCTCCGGCTCCCGCCAGCTGGACGACCCCTACTTTCTCTACCTGGGCAACGACGTGCGCCAGGGCTGTCAGGAACGGAAATGTACCTGTGTCCCCCTGGAACATGGAGAGGGCGGCTTTCTCCTGCCCGAGAGCGAGACCGTGGACGGCATCATCGCGGTGGGCTACTTTCCCCCGGAGCAGATCCACGCTTTGGAGTCTATCTCCAAGCAGCTGGTCTTTTTGGACTTCTCCCCGGATGAGATCCGCTATGACTCGGTGGAGCTGGGCTATGAACTGGGTATCCGCCTGGCTCTGGACGCGCTTCTTGCCCTGGGCCACCGCCGTCTGGCCTTTGCCGGTCCCCCGGACCGCCCCTATGGCCAGCCCGGACCAGAGCCCCGGTACCAGGCCTTTCTCCACCTCACAGCCGGGCAGCCGCAGCTTTCCTGCCAGGTGGTCTCCTGTCCTATGCAGGGCCGGGCCATTGAGCCCAACCTCACCGCCCTGCTCTCCCAGCCGGAAAACCGTCCCACCGCCCTGCTGTGCGCCAATGAGGAAATCGCCCTGGCGGCGGTTCGGACAGCGGAGCGGCTGGATCTGCGCATCCCCCAGGACCTCTCGGTGATCTCCTTCAACGACACCCCCCGCTCCGCCTTGGTGCGCCCGGCGCTTACCTCGGTGTCCGTCCACACCCAGGAGATGGCCAACACTGCCCTGCGTCTGCTGGCAGACCGGGTGCTTGGACCGGCCTCTACGCTGCGTACCTGGCCCCAAAAAGTGATCGTCCCCCCTTCCCTCTCCCTGCGGGAGAGCACAGGTTCGTCTATTTGCTGAAAATAGCCGATAATTCTTGTATAAACTGTAGGATTGAATTTTTAGTAAAAATTAAATATACTGGAGATAACAAAAAAGTAAATGAGGTGACCACCAATGAGAACTTGCGAATCTCTGCGTCGTTCCCTGTCCGCCGGCGAGTGCGACTCGGTGCTGGCCAGCCTGTACGCCCTGGACGGCACGGACAGCAGCCTGGCTGCCGCCCGGGCCCGGGCTCTTCGGGTGGTGGAAGAGTTTCAGAACAACTTCTCCCCCGCCCCCGACGCCGCTGCCGCCCTGTTCAGCGGTCCCGGCCGCACCGAGATCGGCGGCAACCACACCGACCACCAGCACGGCCACGTGCTGTGCGGCAGCGTGGACCTGGACATGATCTGCTGCGCCGCCCCCAACGGTCTGGGCGTGATTCGGGTCATTTCCGAGGGCTATCCCGCCCTGGAGGTGGAGCTGGACCAGCTGCTCCCCCGCCCGGAGGAGCGCAACACCTCCGCCGCCCTGGTCCGGGGCGTGGCGGCCAAGATCCAGGAGATGGGCTACAAGGTGGCTGGCTTTGACGCCTGGGCCACCTCCAGCGTGCTGTCCGGCTCCGGCCTGTCCTCCTCCGCCGCCTATGAGGTGCTGGTAGGAAACATTCTCAACCACTTCTTCTGTGAGGGTGCTCTGGACCCCATCCAGATCGCCAAGATCGGCCAGTATGCGGAAAACGTCTACTTTGGCAAGCCCTGCGGCCTGATGGACCAGATGGGCTCCTCCGTGGGCGGCGCGGTGGCCATCGACTTTGCCGACCCCACCGCTCCCGTGGTACGGAAGGTGGACTACGACTTCTCCAAATCCGGCCACGCCCTGTGCATTGTGGACACCGGCTCCTGCCACGCTGATCTCACCGATGACTACGCCGACATTACCCAGGAAATGGGCGCGGTAGCCGCCCACTTCGGTAAGCAATTTCTGCGGGATGTCCCCGAGGAGGAGTTCCGGGCGGAGTTGCCCTCTCTGCGGGTGCGCTGCGGCGACCGGGCGGTTCTCCGGGCCATCCACTTCTACGACGATGACCGCCGGGCCGTGGAGGAAGCCGACGCTCTGGAGGCGGGAGACTTTAACCGCTTCCTGGCTCTGGTGAACGCCTCCGGCCTCTCCTCCTCCCTGTATCTGCAAAACACCTGGTCCATTGCCGACCCCAAGCAGCAGGCCATCCCCCTGGCTCTGGCCATCGGCCGGGAGCTGCTGGATGGCACCGGCGCCATCCGGGTCCACGGCGGCGGCTTTGCCGGCACCATCCAGGCCTTTGTCCCGGTAGAGAAGCTGAATACCTTCAAGGCCGGCATGGAGAAGCTGCTGGGCACCGGTATGTGCCACATCCTCCACATTCGTCCTCAGGGCGGCTGCGTCATTCTGGCTTAACAACCTTTAAATTTAAAATAGATTGGAAAGGAAGTAACAGACTATGGCAATTCTTGTTTTGGGCGGAGCCGGCTACATCGGCTCTCACACGGTTTACGAACTCATCGACGCCGGCCGTGACGTGGTGGTGGCCGACAACCTTCAGACCGGCTTCCGGGCGGCTGTCCACCCCAAGGCCAAGTTCTATCAGCTGGACATCCGGGACCGGGCCGCCCTGGACACCCTGTTCCAGGCTGAGGATATCGAGGGCGTGATCCACTTTGCCGCCTCCTCCCAGGTGGGCGAGTCCATGTCCGACCCCCTCAAGTACTATGACAACAACCTCCACGGCACCATGGTGCTGCTCCAGTCCATGGTGGCCCATGGGGTGAACAAGATCGTCTTCTCCTCCACCGCCGCCACCTACGGCGAGCCTGAGCGGGTGCCCATTCTGGAGACCGACCGCACCGATCCCACCAACTGCTACGGCGAGACCAAGCTGTCCATGGAGCACATGATGCGCTGGGTCTCCCAGGCCCACGGCCTGAAGTATGTGGCTCTGCGCTACTTCAACGCCTGCGGCGCCCATCCCTCCGGCGCCATCGGTGAGGCCCACAATCCCGAGACCCACCTCATCCCCCTCATCCTCCAGGTGCCCAACGGCCAGCGGGAGAAGATCTCCATCTTCGGCGACGACTATCCCACCAAGGACGGCACCTGCATCCGGGACTACATCCACGTCACCGACCTGGCCCAGGCCCACATCCTGGCTCTGGACTATCTGCTCAACGGCGGCGACAACAACGTCTTCAACCTGGGCAACGGCGTAGGCTTCACCGTGAAGGAAGTCATCGACGTGGCCCGTGCCGTCACCGGTCACCCCATCCCCGCCGTCACCACCCCCCGCCGGGCCGGCGACCCCGCCCAGCTCATCGCCTCCTCCGAGAAGGCCATTAACGTGCTGGGTTGGAAGCCCAAGTACAACGATCTGAACACCATCATCGCCACTGCCTGGAAGTGGCACAGCGCCCACCCCAGAGGCTACGAGGAGGCGTAACACCATGATCGACTACGCCATCGAACAACTGATTTCTTATGCCCTGGACAAGGAGCTCATCCAGCCCTGTGAAAAGATCTGGGCGCTGAACACCCTGCTGGAGGTGCTGGAGCTGGACAGCTACACCCCCACCGGCAAAGAGGTTGGCGAAGTGAACCTGCCTGCGGTGCTGGACGAGCTGATGGACGACGCCTATCAGCGCGGTGTGATGAAGGAGAACTCCATCGTCTACCGGGATCTGTTTGACACCAAGATCATGGGCGCTCTCACCCCCCGCCCCGCCCAGGTCATTGAGAAGTTCCAGGCCCTGCGGGCGGAGGACCCCCAGAAGGCCACCGACTGGTACTACAAGTTCAGTCAGGACACCAACTACATTCGCCGAGACCGCATTGCCAAGGACAGGCAGTGGAAGGCGCCCACCGAGTACGGGGAGCTGGACATCACCATCAACCTGTCCAAGCCGGAGAAGGACCCCA
>CALWYB010000010.1 GCA_944385665.1 uncultured Oscillospiraceae bacterium | reverse complement strand
GGGCTCCGGCGGCGTCGGCGGTGCGGATGACCGCGCCCAGGTTGTGGGGGTCGCTGAGCTCGTCGCACACCACGATCAGGGGATTTTCCCCCTTCTCCTGGGCCACGTTGAGAATGTCGTCCACGGTGACGTACTCCCGCACGGCGCACAGGGCGATGACGCCCTGGTGGGAGTGGGTGCGGCTCATGCCGTCCAGCTTGCGCCGGTCGGCGTCCACCACCACGATGCCCTTGTCCCGGGCAGTGGAGGCGATATGGCCCAGGGTGGAGTCGGTCTCGCCCTTGGCAATGAAGATCTTGTCGATGGTGACGCCGGCCCGCAGGGCTTCGATGACGGCGTTGCGGCCTTCGATCACGCCGTCGCTTTCCGCCTCGATGGGGGCGGAGCGGCGCAGAGGGGGACGCTTGTTCATGTATGGAAAACCTCCCGAATGAGCAGTAAAAATCAAAATGCGATACAAAATATACTATACCATATTTTCACCCCTGAGGGAAGGAAAAAATTCCGCTCCGGCACTGGGGTTTCACAGAAAGTTTACAGCACTCTTTCTTGTTTTTAAAGGAAGAGTGTGGTATAGTAGGGACTGTTAATCTGCCAAGGAAGCGCTCCCCCTCCAGGGATACAGCTGTCCATATTTGGTACGTGCAAGCGACGGAGGTATTCTCATTTGAAGCCAGATAAAAACAACAACAAAAACAGCAAGCGCAACGTGATCGGTCTGGTGAGCATTGTCCTCTGGGCATTGTTTTTCACCATTTTGCTGCGCAGCTGTCAGTCCGCCTATGAGAACGCGGACACGGTCCAGGTGCCTTACACCACCTTCGTGGAGTGGGTGGAAGAGGACAAGGTGGACAAGGTCAATGTGGAAAGCAGCCAGTACACCTTTACGCTGAAAGACGGCGTGACGGTGGAGCTGCCGGAACAGCAGAACAGCCAGAGTCAGAACTGGATGAACTCCATCATTCCCTCCACTCAGAAGCAGGAGGACGTGAAGTATATCACCGTTCCTTTGGCCAACCTGGATGACCAGGAGCTGATGGGCCTGCTGAAAGAGCACGGCGTGGTGGCGTACACCGATCCCGTGGACAGCTCCACCTACCTGCTCAGCCTGTTCCTGTCCTACATCCTGCCCCTGGTGGTGATGGTGGGCCTGATGCTCTTCCTGTTCCGGGGCGTAGGCGGCAAGGGCGGCATGGGCGGCCTGGGCGGCGTAGGCAAGTCCAACGCCAAGGTCTACGTAGAGAAAAAGACCGGCGTCACCTTCCGGGATGTGGCCGGTCAGGACGAGGCCAAGGAGTCCCTCCAGGAGATCATAGACATCCTTCATAACCCCCAGAAATACACCGAGATCGGCGCCAAGCTGCCCAAGGGCGCCCTGCTGGTGGGCCCGCCGGGTACCGGTAAGACCCTGCTGGCCAAGGCCGTGGCCGGTGAGGCCAACGTGCCCTTCTTTTCCATCAGCGGCTCCGACTTTGTGGAGATGTTCGTGGGCGTAGGCGCCAGCCGTGTTCGTGACCTCTTCAAGGAGGCCGCCAAGATGGCCCCCTGTATCATCTTCATCGACGAGATCGACACCATCGGCAAGAGCCGTGACAACCGCATGGGCGGCAACGACGAGCGGGAGCAGACCCTCAACCAGCTGCTGGCCGAGCTGGACGGCTTCGACCCCAGCAAGGGCATCATCGTCCTGGGCGCCACCAACCGCCCCGAGGTGCTGGACAAGGCCCTGCTGCGCCCCGGCCGCTTCGACCGGCGCATCACCATCGACCGGCCCAACCTGGCCGGCCGTCTGGCCACCCTCCAGGTACACACCCGGAAGATCAAGCTCGCCGAGGACGTGGACCTGAAGAAGATCGCCCTGGCCACTGCCGGGTGCGTGGGCGCCGATCTGGCCAACCTGGTCAACGAGGCCGCCCTCCGTGCCGTGCGGCAGGGCCGCCGCCTGGTGACCCAGGAGGACCTGCTGGCCTCCTTCGAGTTCGTTATCGCCGGCAGCGAGAAGAAGAATTCCGTGCTCACCGAGTTTGAAAAGAAACTGGTGGCCTACCACGAGGTGGGTCACGCCATGGTGGCCTACAAGCAGAAGAACGCCGAGCCGGTGCAGAAGATCACCATCGTCCCCCACACGGAAGGCTCCCTGGGCTACACCCTGCTGATGCCCGAGGAGGACAAGACCAACCTGCGCACCAAGGAAGAGCTGATGGCCAAGATCACCGTGTCCATGGGCGGCCGTGCCGCCGAGGAAGTGGTGATGCACACCATGACCAACGGCGCCTCCCAGGATATCCAGGAGGCCACCAACATCGCCCGGAACATGGTTGCCATGTTCGGCATGAGCGACGAGTTCGGCATGATGGCGCTGGGCTCTGTCCGCAACCAGTATCTGGACGGCGGCTACGGCCTGGACTGCGCCCAGGAGACGGCGGCAGTTATGGACAAAGAGGTCAAGCTCATTCTGGACCAGTGCTACAAGGCGGCGGTGGAGCTGCTGAAGGACAACCTGGACGACATGCACAAGGTGGTGGAGTACCTGCTGGAGAAGGAGACCATCACCGGCGGCGAGATGGTGGCCATCATCGAGGGTCGGGACCCCGCCCTGGTGGAGGACGCCTACGCCTCCACCCGTTCCAAGTCCAAGCCCCTGCCCGGGGATATTGAGCCTCCCGCCAAGAACATCCACATGGTCAGCCAGGAGATCAAGGCTCCCCAGCCTCCCCAGGAGGATGGAGCGGAGAACGCCTCCCAGCCTGAGGCTCCCCAGCCGGACGGAGCCGACACTCCCGAGACTCCGGCTCAGCCGGAGCAGGGGGACAAGCCCCAGCAGCCGGAGGATGATTCCAAGCCGGAATAAAACCGCAAAATAAAACAAAAACGACGGAGCAAACGCTCCGTCGTTTTTTATACATCATGTAATTTTAATCGGAAGAATACGCCTTACAGGCAGCGGCGGTAGGTGCGGGTGATCTCCCGCAGCTTGCCGGAGACATAGGGGTTGAAGGCGTCCATCCGCACCCGCCAGGACCAGTTGTGGTCACCGGAGGTGCCGGGGGTGTTCATCCGGGCGTCAGCGCCCAGGCTCAGCACGTCCTGGAGAGGGGCGATGGCCAGATAGCTGCCCGCGGCCCAGGCCCCGGCAATGAGGCCCCAGCCCAGCCCCTCGTCCTCCCGCAGCCGCAGATACTGCCGGGCAAAGCGGGCCTGGTCGGGGTTGCCCTGGGTCAAAAACTCCATAAAGGTGGGGGTGTCGTGGGTGCCGGTATAGACCACAGAGAATTTTTCACAGTTGTGGGGCAGGTAGGCGCTCTCCCCCAGGTGGTCAAAGGCAAAGACCAGCACCTTCATGCCGGGAATGCCGCAGTTGCGCACAAACTTCAGAGCATCGGCGTCCAGGTCGCCCAGGTCCTCAGCGATGAGCTCCAGCTGGAGGGCGGTGCGCTGGAGGGTTTTCAGCAGCTCCATGCCCGGGCCGGGCTCCCAGTGGCCCTCCTTGGCGGTCTCCGCGTCGGCGGGAATGGACCAGTAGGTGTGGAAGGCCCGGAAGTGGTCGATGCGGATGGCGTCGTAGAGCCGGGCACACCAGGTGATGCGCTCCCGCCAGAAGCGGAAGACCCCCTTCTTGTTGCCCTTCCAGTCGTACAGAGGGTTGCCCCAGAACTGGCCGTCGGCGGTGAAGGCGTCCGGGGGCACACCGGCCACGTTGGCCAGGTGGCCGTCCTCGTCCAACTGGAACAGCTCCGGGTTGGACCAGCGCTCCACGCTGTCGGCGGAGAGGTAGAAGGGAATGTCCCCCATAATGCGGATGTGCTTCTGGTTGGCGTACTCCTTCAGATGGAACCACTGGCGGTAGAAGGTGTCCTGGAGGAAGATGTGGAAGGCCACCCCGTCGGGGTCGGGCTCCGCATCCTCGGGCCACTCCTCCCAGCTGGTGTCGTACTGGTCGTGGAGGGCGGCAAAGCGGGCGTAGTCGGCCAGCCAGGGCAGGTCGGGCTCCTCCTGCTGGGCGGCGGGAAGCTGGGAGTAGCGCTCAAAGGCCTTGCGCAGCAGGGGGATGCGGGTGGCGTTCAGGTGCTCATAGTCCACCCGGTCCGGGTCCTCCCACCGGGCGCTCTCCAGCTCCTCCTGGGTGAGCAGCCCCTGGGCGGCCAGCTCGTCCAGATCGATGAGCAGAGGGTTGCCGGCAAAGGCGGAGGTGGACATGTAGGGGGAGTTTCCGTGGCCCAGCGGGACCAGAGGAAGGATCTGCCAGTAGGTCTGGCCCGACTCGGACAGAAAGTCCACAAAGCGGCGGGCAGATGCCCCCAGAGAGCCGATGCCGTAGGGGCCCGGCAGGGAGGAGACGGCCAGAAGAATGCCGCTGAAGCGTGCGTCGTACATGGAATCAGGGTCTCCTTTCAGGGTTTACTGGGCGGAATGGAGCGTCCATCCCACCGAAAAAGAAATATGTTCCAGTATACCAGAAACTCTGGAAAATTCAAGGTTAATCCCCCCGGCACACCTGGTCGAAGAAGGCCAGGGTGCGGTTGTTGGTGTCCCGGCTCTCCGGCCAGTCCCACCAGCCCACCTCAAAGACGTGGATGGCCCGGGAACTCTGCTGCCGGGACCAGTGGATCACCTGGTGAGGAAAGGGGGAGGAGTCCAGGTAGCGGATAAGGCGCCGGCTCTGGGCGTAGTAGCGGTCGGGCTGGCTGGCAATGACCAGAATGGGGGGCAGGGGGAGCCCGGGAGCGGTGTCCTCAAAGCTGACGTGGCCCCGCAGGGGGGAGCGCCGCCAGGGGCGGCCCAGCAGCAGATGGAGGTACTCCCGGGTGAGGGCCCGGTCCAGCAGGGGGGTGAACAGGCGGAAGCGGTACACGTCGCACACACCATGAGCGATGGCCAGGGCGGTGAAGGAGAAGGGGAGTGGCTCCACCTGGTAGAGCTGCTGGAGCTGGGGAGAGAGCTGCACGCAGGCGGTGAGGCCGGTGAGGTGGCCTCCGGCGGAGTCCCCGGTGAGCAGCACCCGGCTCAGGTCAAAGCCGAATTCCTCCCCATGTCCGGCCAGCCAGTGGAGGCTGGCAAACACGTCCTGGACCTGCCCCGCCACCGTCACCTCGGGGACCAGGCGGTAGCTCATGCCCATAACGGCATAGCCCCGGGAGGCCAGGTACATACAGTAATTACGGTTGAGCTGCCGGTCGCCGTACATCCAGCCGCCCCCGTGGATGTCCACTACCGTGGGCAGGGGACCGGACACCCCGGCGGGGCGGTACAGGTTCAGGGTGTGCATGGGGTGGCCGTCGCCCAGATAGGGCAGGCCCTCCCGTATCTCCACCCCCTGGGGCAGAGGCTGCGAAGCCAGGCGGACCTGGTCCCGCTGGGCGTTTCCAGCCCATTTTTTATCGATCAGACGGCGGATCAGACGTCCCATGAAAATCCCTCCTTTGGGTGTAGGTCCAGCATAGCGCAAGTTGCCCTCCTGCGCAAGGCAAAAAAAGCCGCCGGAGGGGGTGTTTCCCTCCGGCGGCGTATGGTCAAACCGATTCCCGGTGAATGACCGTGTAGCCCAGCATGGTCTGGCGCACCGGGGTGTCCTCCCGACGCTTCTGGTGGGCCATGGACAGCAGCAGCCGGGCGGCCTCGGCGCCGCAGTCTTCATAGTAGAAGTGGGCAGTGGTGAGCTTGGGGGACACATGGACCCCAGCCCAGCTGTCATCGATGCCCGCCACGCTCACCTCCTCCGGCAGGCGCTTGCCTGCGTCCCGCAGGGCGTCCATGGCGCCCAGGGCAATGAGGTCGGTGGCACACATCACTCCGTCCAGATCGGGGCACTCCATCAGCAGCTCCTCCATAGCCGCCCGGCCTCCCTCCACGGTGAAGGAGCTCAGGCGGGTGGGAATGTCGGGGCTGAGACCGGCCCGGGTCAGGGCGGCGCGCACCCCCTGGCGGCGGTTGAGACCCACCGCCACGTCCTGCTCGGTGACGCCGATGTAAACCAGCTTCCGGCGGCCCCGCTGAATGAGGCAGTCCATCAGCTCCCGGGCGGCGTTGAAGTCGTCGTGGTAGACGCAGGGCACGTTCTGAGAGCGCTGGCCGATGACCACCACCGGCACGGTGCACTGGCGGAGCATCTCCTGGTGCCGGGGGGTGAGGACGGTGGCCATGAGCAGAATGCCGGCCACGCAGCGGCTCTGGAACAGCTCCAGATAGGTGAGCTCCTGCTGGGGATTGTCATCCGTGTTGGCCAGCAGACACAGGTAGCCCTTGTCGGACAGCTCCTGGGTGACGCCGGCGGTGACCCGGCTGACGGCGTCGGAGCTGATTTTTGGGACGATAAAGCCGATGTAGTCGGTGGATTTGGTGCGCAGGGACTGGGCTGCCGCGTCAGGCCGGTAGCCGGTCTGGTCGATGGCGGCCTGGATGGCCTCCCGCTTGGGTTGGCTGAGGGAACCGCCGTGAAAGTAGCGGCTGACGGCGGCGCTGGATACGCCGGCCAGCTGTGCGATTTCCTTAATGGTCATGTGGGGAGCCTCCTTTGCTCCGGGGGCGACGGGAGATCAGTCCTCGGTGTGGAGCATCCAGACAAAACCATAGGGGAACAACTCGACCCGATTGAGGTCGTCAAAGTCGCCGCCGTAGACCAGCTCCTGATAGGGGCCCTGCTCCCAGGAGGAGGCGGTGACGAACTGATCGCTGAAGTTGAACATGGCGATGAGCTTGCGGCCCTGGTACCAGCGGCCCACACCCAGCACATGGGGAGAGCCGGTGTCGAAGGTCCACACGTTGGCCCGGGCGTCGAAGGCGGGCTCGGCGGCCCGAATCTCCTCCAGATGGCGCAGACCCATGAACTGCTTGCCCTGGCGGGTGGTCTCGTCGTGGCGCATGTGGGCCAGATCCCACTGGAAGTTGCCCCGGTGGATGTAGCGGCTGTCGTCCCACTTCTCCGCGTCGTGGTGGTAGGAGTAGTCGTTGAGCTGTCCCACCTCGTCGCCGCTGTACAGCACAGGGATGCCGCTCTGGGTGAGCATCCAGGCGTGGAACATCAGGTCACAGGCGATGGCCCGCTCCAGCTTGAAGGGATTCTTCTCATAGTCGGCGGCCTCCACGCCGCACAGGGAGGCGGTGGTGCCGCACAGACGGGCGTCGCCCAGACGGGGATCGTCGTTATAGAGCTCGCCCCGGCTGTCGCTGCCCGGCCACTTGCCGGTGAACCAGTCGTTGAGGTACTTCTTGTGGGCCACCTCGTCGGTGCCGAAGCGTGCCTTCAGCCAGGGGTAATCCAGGCCCCAGCCGATGTCGTCGTGGCAGCGCAGGTAGTTGAGGAAGAGAAAATCCCGGGGCAGGGCGCACACGGTATCCATCTGGTGGCGCAGCAGAGACACGTCGCCGGTGGCCAGGGTGTGCCAGGTGGTGGCCATGGTGGTCACGTTGTAGAGCATGTGGCACTCAGGCTTCTCGGGGGTGCCGAAGTAGGGGACCACCTTGGCCGGCTCCATGACCACCTCGCCCAGCAGCAGCACGCCGGGGCAGACGATCTCGCACACCATGCGCATCATCCGCACCAGGGTGTGGACCTGGGGCAGGTTGCGGCAGGAGGTGCCCAGCTGCTTCCAGATGTAGGGGACCGCGTCCAGACGGATGACATCAATGCCCCGGTTGGTGAGGTAGAGAAGGTTCTCCGTCATGTCGTTGAAGACCACGGGGTTGGCGTAGTTCAGGTCCCACTGATAGGGGTAGAAGTTGGTCATGACCACCTGCTTGCAGTCGTTGAGCCAGGTGAAGCTGCCGGGGGCGGTGGTGGGGAATACCTGGGGGACGGTTTTCTCAAACTCGTGGGGAATGTCCCAGTTGTCGTAGAAGAAGTAGCGCTCCCGGTAGCCGGGCTCTCCCGCCCGGGCCTTCCGGGCCCACTCGTGGTCCTCACTGGTGTGGTTCATGACAAAGTCCAGGCACAGGCTGATGTCCTTCTCCCGGCAGGCGTCGGCCAGGGACTCCAGGTCCTCCATGGTGCCCAGCTCCGGCTGGACCCGGCGGAAGTTGGAGACGGCGTAGCCCCCGTCGCTGCGGCCCTTAGGGCTCTCCAGCAGGGGCATCAGGTGCAGATAGTTGACGCCGCACTCCTGGATGTAGGGCAGCTTCTCCTCCACGCCTTTCAGGGTGCCGGCAAAGGCGTTGGTGTAGAGCATCATGCCCAGCAGGTCCCGGCGGCGGTACCAGTCGGGGTCGTTTTCCCGGCGCTCATCCAGCAGACGCAGGGCGTCCTTACGCTGAGCCCAGCAGCGGCGGAGCATCTGGACAAAATAGTCAAAGGCGGCCATATCGCCGTGGTAGAGCTCGCAGTAGAGCCACTTGAGCTCATCATAGCGGGCATCCAGACGGCGCTGGAAGGCGTCGGGGTCGGGGCGGACGGGAGCGGGTCCTTCGGCGGCCTCGGCAGTCTCCTCGGCCTCAGGCTCCTGGGCGGCCTCGGTGGGCTCCTCGGCCTCAGGCTCCTGGGCGGCCTCGGTGGGCTCCTCGGTCTCAGGCTCCTGGGCGGCCTCGGCAGTTTCCTCAGCTTCAGGTTCCTGGGCGGCTTCGGCAGTTTCCTCGGTCTCAGGCTCCTGGGCGGCCTCGGCAGTTTCCTCAGCCTCAGGTTCCTGGGCGGCTTCGGCGGTCTCCTCGACCGCGGGCTCCTGGGCGGCCTCGGTGGGCTCCTCGGTCTTAGGCTCCTGGGCAGCCTCGGTGGGCTCCTCGGTCTCAGGCTCCTGGGCGGCCTCGGCGGGCTCCTCGACCACGGGCTCCTGGGCAGCCTCAGCAGGCTTCTCCTCCTTGGGCGCCTCTGCCTGGGCGGGAGCAGACGGCTCCTGAGCCTGGGCCAGCTCCCCCACGGGGATGGGAATGGCGGGCATCTTCAGCCAGCCGTCCCCCTCATCCGCCCGGCGGATGCGCCAGGTGCGGGTGGGAATCACACTCCAATTTTTAAACCCATTCATGCAAAAAGCCTCCTTACTGCAGTTCCGCCAGGGTGGGCATGGCGGGGATAGCTCCGCTGCGGGAGCAGGTCACCGAAGCGGCCCGGTTGGCAAAGGACAGGATGTCCTCCAGCTCCTGGGTGGTCAGGCCTTCCAAGGGCTTGTCGCCCCGGGCGGTCAGGCGGCTGAGCACCGCCCCCAGGAAGGTGTCGCCGGCGCCGTTGGTGTCGGCCACCTGGGTGGACACGCCGGGCACGATGCCGGTCTTGCCCTGCCAGCGGTAGAAGGCGCCCTTGCTGCCCAGGGTGATGAGCACCAGGCGCACGCCCTCCTCCTCCAGACGGCGGCTGCCCTCCTCGGGATCGTTGGTGTCGGTCATCAGGGCGATCTCCTCGTCGGAGAGCTTGATCATGTCCACCAGGGGCAGGGGAATGCGCATCCACTGCTGAGCCTCGTCCTGGGTCTTCCACAGAGAGGCGCGGTAGTTGGGATCATAGCTGACCAGCACGCCCTTCTGATGGGCGTGGCGGGCAGCAAAGATGGTGGCCGAACGGGACAGGCCCGCGGTGAGGCTCACCGAGCCGAAGTGGAGCACTTTGCTCCCCTCCAGCTGACGCACGTCCACCTCGTCGGGGGACAGGTTGCAGTCCGCTCCCCGCATGAAGCGGAAGGAGCGCTCCCCGGAGGGGGAGACGGCCACCACGGCCAGGGTGGTGGCGCCGTCGTCGGTACGCAGACCGGACACGTTGACCTGGTTCTCCTCCAGAACGCTTCTTAAGTAGTCGCCGAAGCTGTCCCGGCCAACTTTTCCCAAAAATGCAGTGCGGGCGCCCAGACGGGCGGCGGCCACCGCCACGTTGGCGGGAGCTCCACCGGGGTTGGCGGCGAAGAGGGGCACACCCTGTTGGTTTCTCCCAGTCTGGGTCAGATCGATGAGCACTTCTCCAATGGTGGTAATATCCGTCATAGCGGTCCGCTCCTTTTCAATAGAATTGAAAAAAATTGAAATCGATTACAAGGGTAATATAGCACAAACCGCCCGCCGGCGCAATGGGGGAAGCCCTTCGCCGATTCAACAAAAATCAATTTAATCTTTTGACAAATCAGACAAGAAGTCTGGTAAGCTAATATTTTTCAAACAAGAAAACAATTGAAATTTTCTTACAGCCATGGTACCTTGTTGATAAGAGAGGAAGGGCCGTCTGTTCGGGCGGCCCCGGGATCGGAATGGAGAGGAGACGGCTTATGCCATTGGAAGAATATCGTAAGGCAATGCGCCAGGGCCTCAAAGAGGAGAAGGAGGCCATCGCCCGGGGGGAGGAGCCCGGATTGCGGGTGCTGCCGGAAAATCCGGATACTCTGGCCGTGCGCCGGGAGTCGCTGGGCGTGGTGGAGATCCCCAGCGAGCTCATTGACGGCACCTGCAACGACCTGCGGAAGAACGCCTTCTCCCGGGGCTTTTATCCGGTGCTCCAGGAGGAGAGCGAGTTTGCCCACAAGTGGTCTGCCCTGTGCCGCTCCCACCTGGAGGAGGGCATCCGGGACCCCATCAAGGCGGTGGAGTACCTGAACCACTTCTATGTGGTGGAGGGCCACAAGCGGGTGAGCGTGCTGAAATATTTCGGCGCCATCTCTATCCCCGGCGTGGTGACCCGTCTGCTGCCCAAGCCCTCCGATGACCCGGAGGTGGTGGCCTACTACGAATTTTTGGACTTCTATCAGATGACCGGCCTGAACTTCATCGTCTTCAAGCGTCCGGGGGAGTACCGGGAGCTGCTGGAGGTGTTGGGCCGCACCAACCGGGAGGCCTGGAGCGCGGAGGAAATTTACGCCTTCCGTTCCTTCTTCTATATGTTCCGGGACGCCTGCTACCGGGAGAACGCGGACCGGCGGTATATCTCGGTGGCGCTGCTGGTCTATTTGAAGATTTTTGGCTACCAGCAGTCCCGCAACAAGCTCTCCTCGGAGATCTCCAAGGAGCTGCCCAAGATCCGGCCTGAGATCCTCAACCGGCTGGAGAACGCGGGAGCCACCCTGGTGCTGGAGGACGCGGTGAAAAAGCCCTTGTTCTCCTTCTCTACCACCGGGAAGATCTGCGCCGCATTTATCCACAGCGGCTCGGCGGCCACCTCCAAGTGGGTCTACAACCACGAGTATGGCCGCTATCTGCTGGACAACACCATGGGCGACCAGGTGCGCACCCTGTCCTATGAGAATGTGCTGAGTGACGAGGAGGCCGACCAGGCCATTGAGGACGCGGTGAGCAAGGGGGCGGATATGATCTTCACCACCAACCCCAAGCTGCTGTTGCCCAGCGTGAAGGCGGCGGTGCTCCATCCGGAGGTGAAGATCCTAAACTGTTCCCTGAACACCTCCTACCCCTCGGTGCGCACCTACTACCCACGCCTGTACGACGCCAAGTTCATCAAGGGGGCCATTGCGGGCACCCTGACCCAGGACGGCCGCATCGGCTATGTGGCCGACTACCCCACCTACGGCAGTATCGCCGGCATCAACGCCTTTGCCCAGGGGGCGCGGATGGTCAACGCCAACGCCCGGGTCTATCTGGAGTGGGCCAGCCTGAAAGAGGGGGGCGGCGTGGACCGGCTCCATGCCAAGGGGATTGTGTATATCGACCATCTGGACCGGCTGGCCGCCAACACCGGCAACGACATGCACGGCATGCACAACCTGGCCCTCATCCAGTGCCACTGGGGGCGGTTCTACCGCAGCCTGGTGCGCCGGGTGGTAGAGGGCAGCTGGAAGCAGGAGGACCGGGGCAGCAGCGCCATCAGTTACTGGTGGGGCATGACTCAGGGCGTGGTGGGCGTACTGTGCTCCCGCCGTCTGCCCATCGGCACCCGCCGCCTGGCGGGGGTGCTCCGGGACGCCATCCGGGAGGACCGGCTGGACCCCTTCTACGGGGTGCTGATGGATCAGCAGGGCCGGGTGGTCTACGGGGATGACGCACCGCTGCCTGCCGACCAGATCTTGTCCATGGACTGGTTGTCCGCCTATGTGGAGGGCCGCGTCCCCACCTTTGACGAGCTCAACCCCAAGGCCCAGGAGCTGGTCCGGCTCCAGGGAATCCAAGGCCTGGAGGGAACGAGCGACTCATGAAGATCCTGGTAGTATCCGATTGCGAGTCCCGGTACCTCTGGGACTACTATACCCCGGACAAGCTGGAGGGCATTGAGCTCATCCTCTCCTGCGGGGATGTGAAGGCCAGCTATCTCTCCTTTTTGGCCACCTTCGCCCACTGCCCGGTCCTCTACGTCCGGGGCAACCACGACGACCGCTATGAGCAGGAGCCGCCGCTGGGCTGTATCTGTATTGACGGGGACCTGTACGAGTATAAGGGCCTGCGGATTTTGGGGCTGGGGGGCTGTATGCGCTATAACAACGGGGTCAACCAGTATACAGAACGGGAGATGACCTGGCGGGTGTGGCGGCTGATGCCCCGGATCATCCGCAAGCGGGGCTTTGACATCCTGCTCACCCACGCCCCCGCCAAGGACATGGTGGACTGTCACGACCTATGCCACGCCGGCTTTCAGACCTTCAACAAGCTGCTGGACAAGTACCAGCCGGCCCTGTTCCTCCACGGACATACCCATCTCAACTATGGGCGGAACATCCCCCGAGAGAGCCGTTACGGACAGACCCGAGTGGTAAACGGCTACGAGCGGTATATTTTGGAATTATAAGAATTAATTTGGCCGCGGCAGAGCATCACGCGCATGTGCGCTGGGTTCCGCCGCGGCCTTTTTAAAATCATGTAGCAAATGGAAAAACAACATATCAACAAGTTTATAGGGAGATGTGTTCCAGAAAGCTGACAAAATGACAGGAAGAGCTGGGGGCACATTTATTTTTTTCAGCGTGTTGCCTTGTTCAAAATAGCAAAAACTAGCGCTTAAAACTGTGCAACCATACAAAAGTTGTGAAATCCGCACAAAGAATGACAAAATGTATTTTGTTATATACAGAAATAATATTAAAATAGCTTTTGTACATATTCGAAAAACTTGCCTCCATTTTCAGCCGATATGGAAAGATGCTACACTAAACCCGTTAAAACCGCACCGTGCGGGAGGGAGAGACCCAAAGGGAAGCGTTGCAGACACCTGGGAGGGGCGTTCCGGCGGGCTTTCTCCATCAAAATTATCGTGTTGAAAGGAGCAACATTATGAAACATCTGAAGCGAACTGCAGTCTTCCTCATGGCCGCGGCCATGGCACTGACCGTCACCGCCTGCGGAAACAGCGGCAGCGGCGGAGGCTCCAGCGACGGCAAGCTCACCATGCAGATCTGGGACACCGCCCAGCGTGACGCCATGCAGTCTCTGGCCGACGCCTACCACGAGGAGAACCCCGACGTGACCATCGAGGTCCAGGTCACCAGCTGGGACGAGTACTGGACCAAGCTGGAGGCCGCCGCCGGCTCCGGCAATCTGCCCGACATCTTCTGGATGCACACCAACCAGATCCTGCTGTACGCCGACAACGACATGCTGGCCGACGTCACCGATCTGTATGACGACGACACCTACTCCCACTACTCCGACATCTCCATCGCCAACACCATGGGCTCCGACGGCCGGATGTACGGTGTGCCCAAGGACAAGGACACCATCTGTCTGGTGTATAATAAGGAGATGTTTGACCAGGCCGGCGTCAGCTATCCCGACGAGACCTGGACCTGGGACGACCTGACCGAGGCCTCCCAGAAGATCTATGACGCCACCGGTAAGTATGGCTACATGGCCTACTGCGACGAGCAGCTGGGCTACTGGAACTTCGTCTACCAGAACGGCGGCTACATCCTCAACGACGACAAGACCGCCGCCGGCTTCGATCAGCAGGCTACCATCGACGCCATGAAGTTCTACATCGGTCTGCAGCAGAACGACTGGTGCCCCGACCAGACCTACTTTGCTGAGACCGCTCCCGGCGACGCCTTCTTCTCCGGCCAGGGCGCCATGTACATGGAGGGCGACTGGACTCTGATGGACAAGATGAAGAACTACCCCGAGATGCAGGGCAAGTGGGACGTGGCCGTGCTGCCCAAGTGCCCCTCTCCTGCCTCCGGTGACGGCCGCGCCACCATCTCCAACGGCCTGTGCTACGCCACCTCCGCCAAGAATCAGGACAACGAGACCGTCATGAACTTCCTGAAGTGGCTGGGCAGCGAGGAGGCCCAGAAGCTCCAGTCCTCCTACGGCACCGCCATCTCCGCCTATGAGGGCTGCGAGGACGAGTGGGTCGCTGCCTTCGATCAGTTCGACTACAAGCTGAACGTCCAGGCCTGCATCGACGAGTTTGACTACGCCGTTCAGTCCGTCAACGACGCCACCCGCCCCGTGTGGAAGAGCAAGGTCAACGACGAGATGCTCAAGATCTACGGCGGCCAGGTCAGTGTGGACGAGGGTCTGAAGAACTGCAACGACATCATCAATCAGGCCATCGCGGAGGGCTGACCTTCTTTCCAAAGCAGAGAACAGATGCGCGGCGGGCGGCCGGAGCCGCCCGCCGCATCAAGTGAAAGGAGTAGAAATCCATGCGCAAAGCCCTATCTCCCGCTGCCCGCAAGGAGCAGCACTGGGCATGGCTGATGGTGGCTCCTACCATCATTGGTCTGCTGGTTTTGAACTATTATCCCCTGATTCAAACCTTCATCCTCAGCTTTTCCAAGACGAAAACCTTTGGTGCCTCCACATTTAACGGCATCAACAACTACATTGAGATGTTCCAGTCCCCCGAGTTCTGGAAGGCGACCTGGAACACCATCCTCTTCTGTATCCTCACCGTCCCTGTGGGCATCATCCTGGCACTGCTGGTGGCCATCCTCCTTAACGCCAAGGTGAAGTTCAAAAGCGGCTTCCGGGCCATCTACTTTTTGCCCATGGTCTGCGCCCCTGCCGCCATCGCCATGGTGTGGCGCTGGATGTTTAACGGGGAATATGGTATTATCAATACCGTGCTTGGGACCAAGATCAGCTGGCTGACCGACTCCAAGACCGCCATTGTGGCCTGCGCCATTGTGGCCATCTGGAGTTCCATCGGCTACGACGCGGTGCTGCTGCTGTCCGGCTTGCAGAACATCTCCAAGAGCTACTATGAGGCCGCCCGCATCGACGGCGCCAGCCGGGTGAAGCAGTTCTTCTCCATCACCCTGCCTATGATCTCTCCCACTTTGTTTGTTACCTTGATCATGCGGCTGATGTCCTCCCTGAAGGTGTACGACCTCATCTACATGATGATCGACCAGTCCAACCCCGTCCTGCCCGATGTACAGAGCCTCATGTACCTCTTCTACCGGGAGGCCTTTGTGGCGGGCAACAAGGGCTATGCTTCTGCGATCGTGATCTGGACCATCTTCCTGATCGGTATTGTCACTGTGATCCAGTTTATCGGTCAGAAGAAGTGGGTTAACTACGACGTGTAAGGGGGGAAGAACATGAAAACCGGAACTATGAGCCGCAGCCGCGGCGTTGCTACGGGGCTGACCTACTTCTTCCTGATCGTGGGCTCCCTGCTGATGATCTTCCCCTTTGTGTGGATGATCCTCACCTCCCTGAAGTCCCTGGCGGAAAGCGTACAGGTCCCGCCCACCATTTTCCCCGCTAAAATTGTTTGGTCCAACTTCGGCGAGGCCCTTACCAGCCTGCCCTTTGTAAACCTGTATGCCAACACCATCATCATGGTGCTGGTGCGTGTGATCTGTGCCATTGTGTTCAGCTCCATGGCGGGCTACGCCTTTGCCAAGCTGAACTTCAAGGGCAAGAACGTGCTCTTCGGTCTGGTGCTGGTGCAGATGATGATGCCCTCTCAGATCTTCGTCATTCCCCAGTACCAGATGCTGGCCAAAGTAGGCCTGACCGAGAGCATTTTCGCCCTCATCTTCCCCGGCCTGGTCAGCGCCTTTGGTACCTTCTTCCTGCGCCAGGCCTACATGGGTATCCCCAACGAGATTGGCGAGGCCGCCCGCCTGGACGGCTGCAACCAGTGGCAGACCTTTACGAAGGTCATGCTGCCCCTCACCGGAAACTCGGTGGCCGCCCTCACCATCTTCACCGCGGTGTTTGCTTACGCCGACCTCATGTGGCCTCTGGTGGTCAACACGGACATCAATCTGATGACCCTGTCCTCCGGCCTGGCTACCCTGAAGGGTCAGTTTATGACCAACTACCCCGTGCTGATGGCGGGCAGCCTGTTCGCCATGATCCCCATGCTGATTCTGTATCTCATTTTCCAGCGCCAGTTTATCGAGGGCATTGCCCTTACCGGCGGCAAATAAGTTTTCTCTGTCCCGGGGCGGCCTGACGGCCGCCCCGGGGAGAAGGCCGTCTTCCGCACTCTATTTTTAAGGATGACCAGCTATGATTTTCTTTGATGAACACCAAAACACCATCACCCTTACCACCGCCGCCTCCACGTACCAGATGAAAGTGGACGAGAAAGGCGTGCTGCTGCACACCTACTACGGTCCCCGCCTGCGAAACGGCCAGGATTTGTCCTGCCGCATCCGCACCGAGGACCGGGGCTTTTCCCCCAACCCCTGGGAGGCGGGAGACGACCGCACCTATTCCCTGGATACCCTGCCTCAGGAGTACTCCTCCAGCGGCGTGGGGGACTTCCGGGTGCCCAGTGTGGAGGCCGCCTGTGCTGACGGCAGCCACATCGTGGACCTGCGCTATGTCCGCCACACCATCCAGGAGGGCAAGTACACCCTGGAGGAGCTGCCCGCCTTCTATGACGAGGGTGTGACTGCCCAGACCCTGACCGTGGAGCTGCGGGACGCCTGTACCGGCCTGGAAGTGGAGCTGCTGTACGGCGTGCTGGAGGAGTATGACCTTATCACCCGGGCCGTGCGGGTACGCAACGCCGGCAAGGCGCCCTTGGACCTGGAGCGGGTAGCTTCGGTCTGCCTGGACTTCCCGGCGCAGGAGCACGACCTGATCACCCTGGGCGGCGCCTACGCCCGGGAGCGGGAGCCGGTGCGGGCAGCCCTGACCCAAGGGGTCCACACTGTGGGCAGCGTGCGTGGCTCCTCCAGCCACCAGCAGAACCCCTTCCTGGTGCTGTGTGATCCGGAGACCACCGAAGATGCCGGCCGTTGCTGGGGCGTGGCTCTGGTCTACTCCGGCAGCTTTTTGGCCAGCGCGGAGTACACCCAGTTCCATGAGACCCGCCTGACCATGGGCATCAACCCCTTCCACTTCCGCTGGAAGCTCCAGCCCGGAGAGACCTTCACCGCCCCGGAGGCGGCCATGATCTTCTCGGCCCGGGGTCTGGGCCACATGAGCCGTCAGTTCCACCGGGCCATCCGGCTCAACCTGTGCCGGGGTCCCTGGAAGGATCAGCGCCGCCCCATCCTCATCAACAACTGGGAGGCCACCCTGTTTGACTTTGACGCAGACAAGCTCTGCTCCATTGCCAAGGCGGCCAGCCAGGTGGGGGTGGAGATGATGGTTATGGACGACGGCTGGTTTGGTCAGCGCAACAGCGACTTGGCCGGCCTGGGTGACTGGAACGTGAACCAGGCGAAGCTCCCCGGCGGCCTTGGCCCTCTGGCCCGGCGTATCGAGGAGATGGGGATGAAGTTCGGCCTGTGGGTGGAGCCGGAGATGGTCAACGAGGACTCCGACCTCTACCGGGCCCATCCCGATTGGGCCTTCCAGGTGCCCGGACGTCCCGTCACCCGGGGTCGCTCCCAGCTGGTGCTGGACCTGACCCGTGCTGAGGTGCGGGAGTACATCAAGGAGAACCTGCGCTCCACCCTCAACAGCGCCCCCATCTCCTACGTCAAGTGGGACATGAACCGCAGCCTCACCGACGTGTGGAGCGCTGCCCTTCCCGCCCAGCGGCAGGGCGAGGTGTACCACCGCTACGTGCTGGGGGTCTATGAGATCCTGGAGATGCTCCACAAGGAGTTCCCCCAGGTGCTCATCGAGGGGTGCAGCGGCGGCGGCGGCCGCTTCGACTGCGGTATGCTCCACTATGTCCCCCAGATCTGGTGCAGCGACAACACCGACGCCATTGAGCGCCTGCGCATCCAGTACGGTACCTCCTTCTGTTACCCCTGCTCCAGCGTGGGAGCCCACGTCTCCGCCGTGCCCAACGGTCTCACCGGCCGCTGCGTGCCCATCCACACCCGGGGTGTGGTGGCGGCCGGAGGCACCTTCGGCTATGAGCTGGACCTCAACGAGATCACCCAGGAGGAGATGGACGAGGTGCGGGAGCAGATTGCCCACTACAAGACCTGCTGGGACCTGGTGCTGCGGGGGGACTACTACCGCCTGAGCAATCCCTTCCGGCAGGAGGCCTTCAACGCCTGGATGCACGTCGCCCCCGACAAGAGCCGCGCTTTGGTGGGGGTGGTGATGGGGGTGGGACACGCCAACCCCATTCGTCCCCTGCTGCGCCTAAAGGGACTGGACCCCGACGCCGACTACAAGGTCAATGGTACGGTGTACGGGGGGGACCAACTGATGTACGGCGGCCTGGCTCTGCCCATTTTGCAGGAGTATCAGGCTCTTCAGCTGGATTTGCAACGAGTTTGACCTGTTGTCTTTGGAGAGGAGAATGACCCATGGACCAGGGACGCTTTTCTGTGTTTCCCCATGAAAATTTTGTAGATCTGTTTTTGGTGCAGTTTGGCTGGGAGCAGTGTGAGTCCCTGTATTCCTATGGACCCCATGTGCGCAACAACTATCTCTTCCACTATATCATTTCCGGAAAAGGGCATCTGGAGGTGCGCCAGCAGGATGGTTCTGTAAAGAACTACCCTCTCCACAGCGGCCAGGGGTTTCTCATCTGCCCCAACCAGGTGACCACCTACTGTGCCGATGAGCAGGACCCCTGGGCCTACACCTGGGTGGAGTTCGGTGGAGTCCAGGCCCAGTACCGGCTCACTCTGGCGGGACTGGGAGAGGACCAGCCGGTCTATACCCCCATCCAGCCCGACATGTCCCAGCCGGTGAAGGATGAGCTGCTCTTTATCGCCAACCATGCCCAGTTCTCCTCCCTGAAGCTGATGGCCCACTTCTACCTCTTCCTGGATGCCCTCATCGACAGCTCCTCCTCCAAGCAGCGGGTGCGGGGTCTGTCCCAGCAGGGCTTCTACATCCGGGAGGCCATCCACTTTATCGACCAGTACTACCGGGATGACATCCGCATCGAGCAGATCGCCAGCTTCTGCGGACTCAACCGCACCTACTTCAGCCGCCTGTTCAAGGAGGTCATGGGCCAGACGCCCCAGGAGTATCTGGCCCGCTACCGGGTGAACAAGGCCATGGAGCTGATGCGCAACACCAATATGAGCATCGGCGAGGTGGCCAGCATGGTGGGCTATCCCAACCAGCTGTACTTCTCCAAGGTGTTCCGCAAATATCAGGGATTGCCCCCCAGAGTGTGGCGCCAGGAGGACGGAATGGCTCTGGAGAAGAAGCAGAGTGCGGAGCAGAGCCAGACCAAGCCCCCCAAGGTCCGCAACTAAGGAGGTTGGCCCATGTTTTTCAATCCCAATGAGTTTCGCCGCCGGCAGGAGCGCACCGGCCCCTCCGGCCTGCTGGAGATTTTCTCCCGGGAGTGGCTGAACATCGTGCGCATCGACTTGCTCACCTGTGTGTCTCTGGTGCCTCTGGTCACCCTGCCTCCCGCCATCATGGCCATGAACCATATGGCCCGGCGGATGGCGGTGGACCGGGGAGTGACGGCCAGGGAATTCTGGCGCTCCTTCCGGGACAATTTCTGGCGGTCCTACCCCACCTTCTTCCTGGCGGTGCTGCTGCCGGTCATCTCCCTGTGGTCCAGCTTTTACTACGCCGGAAAGACGGCGGGAAATCTCATCCTCTTTTTACCCTGTGTATTTTCCATCTTTGTCTTTGTGGTGTCCATGCTCATGTCGGCCTATCTGTTCCCCCTGGCCTCCTCGGGGATGCCACTGGGACAGGCGGTCCGGCAGAGCTTCGCTCTGGGCTTTGCCCGACCGGGTCAGGCCCTGGCGTGTGCCTTGCTCAACGACTCCCTGGCCATTCTGGCCATTGGCTTTCTTCCCTTCAGCGCCCCGTACTTCCTGCTGGGCGGTCTGATGTTCCCCTGTGTGGCGGGACAGATCATGGTGCGCCCGGCGCTGGGGCAGTTCTGTCCCGACCTAGAGGGAGAGGAAGAGAGGGAGGAAGAAGAGGAAGCTCTTTGAGATAATAAAAAACTGGCAGCTCTGTGAGCTGCCAGTTTTTTGCTTTTATTTGATTCCAAACTGTTTATTTGCTGCGCTTCAATACTTCCAGGACAAAGGCCCACAGCCGCTGAGTGGAAGAAATGCTCAGGCGCTCCCGGGGAGTGTGGATCTCCTTCAGGTCGGGGCCGATGGACACGCAGTCCAGACCCTCCAGCTTGCCGGAGAAGATGCCACACTCTACGCCGGCGTGGATGGCCTCGATGCTGGGCTCCCGGCCGTACTGCTCCCGGAAGATCTCCACCATCCGGTCCCGCAGGGGGGAGTTGGCACGGTACTCCCAGCTGGAGTAGTCGCCGGTAAACTCCACACTGCCGCCCAGCTGCTCCATCAGGCTGGACAGGCGGCCCTTGAGCATCTCCTTCTGGGACTCCACCGAGCTGCGCACGCAGAAGGAGGCTTGGACCTCGTGCTCCCGGGTGGCCAGAATGCCCAGGTTCAGGGAGGTCTGGACCAGACCCTCGATGTCGGCGCTCATGACCTGGACCCCGTTGGGCAGGCAGGTGAGCATGCACAGCACCTTCTTGGTGGAGGCGGCGTCCATGGCCTCGCCGGCGGAGGCAGCCTCCACCGTCACCGCCACGTTGGGGTCGGTGACCCGGTACTCGGCGGCAAAGTGGGCGGCCATCTCCTGGGCGGCAGCTTTGGCCGCGGCGGCGTCGGCCACCACCACCTGGGCAGAGGTCTTGTTGGGAATGGCGTTGTCCTTGAGACCGCCGTTTACTTCCACGATGCGCAGGTCGGTAGCGGAGGCCATGGCCTGGAGCAGACGGCCCATGAGCATGTTGGAGTTGGCCCGGCCCTTGTGAATCTCGGTGCCGGAGTGGCCGCCCCGCAGGCCGTCGATGGTAAGGGTGAGGGCCTCGCCCTGGAAGGGGGCGCGGGCGATGGGCAGCAGGCAGGTGGACACGTTGCCGCCGGCACAGCTGACGGTGAACACGCCCTCCTCCTCGGAGTCCAGGTTCAGAAGCTGGCGGCCCTTCAGGGGGGACACGTCCATAGACACGGCGCCCAGCATGCCGATCTCCTCGTCCACGGTGAATACGGCCTCCAGACGGGGGTGGGGGATGTCCTTGGCGTCCAGAATGGCCAGAGCCATGGCCACGGCGATGCCGTCATCGCCGCCCAGAGTGGTGCCCTTGGCGGTGACGAAGTCGCCCTCCACCATCAGGTCCAGGCCCTCCTTCTCCATGTCCTTGGGGCAGTCGTGCTCCTTCTCGCACACCATGTCCAGGTGGCCCTGGAGGATGAGGGCGGGGGCGTCCTCGTAGCCGGGGGTGGCCTCCTTGATGATGATGATATTGTTGTCGGCGTCCTGGTAGTGCTCCAGGCCCCGCTCCTGGGCAAAGGCCACACAGTAGTCGCTGATGGCCTTGGTGTTCCGGGAGCCGTGGGGGATGGCGCACAGGTCCTCAAAGAAGCGGAATACGCTCTTGGGT
Source organism: uncultured Oscillospiraceae bacterium (assembly GCA_944385665.1). GTDB lineage: Bacteria > Bacillota > Clostridia > Oscillospirales > Oscillospiraceae > Lawsonibacter. Next base: position 36,559 of record CALWYB010000010.1, on the reverse strand, counting down.
TCCAGGTTGGATAGTACGTTCATAGCTGCATACTCCTCTCGTGCAGGATTATTTCCTCAGGCGGTAGCGGCCGCCGGAACACTCCTCCAGCAGCAGCTGTTCCACCATGTATTGGGCTAATTTGGGGGCGAAGGCCTTGGGGTTCTGCACCGCCGCCTTCTGCCGGGACCAGAACTGTCCGGCCTTTACACCGGCACAGAGCTGGGCCATCTGGGAAAGGGTGATCTCGCCGTTCTGCTTGAGGTAGTGTACCACCTTTCCCGCACTTTTGTTCAATAAAATCCGCTCCAGGTCGGCGCTCTGGGTGTAGCTCTTTTTCAGACCCCACACGTACAGCACCGCGACGACAACGGCAAAGACCAGAATACCCAGAATGGTCTCCCAGAAATTCATGCCTTCACCTTGTCCTTTCCCCGAAACAGGATGAACTGGTTGTTGCGCAAAATCTGCATATACTTCACCAGCCGGTCATAGAGGGGCTCGGCCCCGTCGCCGAACTGGGCCTTCATCGCCTGGGCCAGCTCTCCCACGGTACGCTGTCCGTCGATCTGCTGCCACAGAAAGCTGCCGTACTCGTCCAGCTTGATGTGGCTGACCCGGGGGGTGTGGAAAAATTTCTGGGCAATGGCGGCGTAGAAGCCCCGGTGGACCATGTGGATGGTCACGATGCCGTCCTCTCCCGCGCTCCAGTCGTTTTTGGGATTGAAGATGGGGATGAAATCCAAATAATTTTCGCTCTTTTTCTTGGCCATATCGGTTTCTCCTCATGGATCATAGCCCAAACCGGGCTGTATACCAAAGTATACAGCCCGGCAGGGGAAAAGACAAGAATTACTTCTTCTTGCTGTCCTTGGTGGCAAAGAGATAGATGGTGAACAGAATAATGGCAAAGCAGACCAGACCGCCGATCTTGCCAATGCTGAACACCTCGCTCAGGTTGATCCGGTCGCTGACGTAGAGGGTCTGGCCCTTGTCGCTCAGGCCCATGGGGATAACGGCCAGCACGGCCAGCAGGATACCCACGATGCCCTCGCCGGCGATGAGGCCGGAGGAGTAGAGCACACCGGACTGAACGGTGTTGTCCTTGTCCTTCTCAGAGCCGTACTTACGCTTCTCCAGATACCAGCGCAAAGCGCCGCCCAGCATCATGGGAACGGACAGGTAGATGGGCAGGTACAGGCCGATGGCGAAGGGCAGTACGGGGATGCCCAGCACTTCCACCACCAGGGCGATGAACACGCCCACCAGTACTAGGTTCCAGGGCAGGTTGCCGCCCATGACGCCCTCCACGATCATCTTCATGAGAACGGCCTGAGGAGCGGGCAGGTCATTGGAGCCGTAACCGCCCCAGGCGTTGCTCAGCAGGTACAGGATGGCGCCGATGGCGATGGCGGAGACCACCACGCCCACCAGCTCGCCGATCTGCTGCTTCTTGGGGGTGGAGCCCACCAGGAAGCCGGTCTTCAGGTCCTGAGAGGTATCGCCGGCGATGGCGGCGATGACGCAGATGATGCCGCCGATGACGATGGCGGCGATCATGCCCTGGATGCCGTCATTGCCGGTGGCCTTCAGCAGCAGGGTGGAGATGAGCAGGGTGGCGATGGCCATACCGGACACTGGATTGTTGGAGGAGCCGATGAGGCCCACCATCCGGGAGGACACGGTGGCAAAGAAGAAGCCGAAGACGATGACGATGAGGGCGGTAAACAGGTTCAGGGGGATGGCGGGCAGCAGCCACATGATAACCGCGATGATGAGCACGCCCAGCAGAACCACCTTCATGGGGATGTCCTGCTCGGTGCGCAGGGTGCTGCTGCTGCGGCCCTTGCCGTAGTCGCCCATGGCGTCCTTAAAGGTGCGTACGATGAGGGGCAGGGACTTGATAAGGCTGAGCACACCGCCGCAGGCCACCGCGCCCGCGCCAATGTAGCGCAGGAAGTTGCTCCACAGGCTGGACACGCCGCCCTCGGCGATCAGTACGTTGATGGTCTTGTCCGCGGGGAACAGGACCAGGTCGCCGCCGAACAGAGCCATGAGAGGCATAATGACAAACCAGCCCAGCACACCGCCGGCGAACAGGTAAGAGGATACCTTGGCGCCGCAGATGTAGCCCACGCCGGCCAGGGCGGGCAGCACGTCGATGCCGATGCCGGAGCCCTTGTAGGGGGTCACGTCATAGGTGATCTCGCTGGGGAAGATCTTCAGGCCGTCAGCAACGAGCTTGTAGAAGGCGGCAATGCCCAGGCCGGAGAACACGGTGGACGCCTTGGCGCCCCCCTCCTCACCGGCGATGAGCACCTCGGCACAGGCCTGGCCCTCGGGGTAGGCCAGCACGCCGTGCTCCTTGACAATGAGGGCGCTGCGCAGGGGGATCATCATAAGGACGCCCAGCACACCGCCGCACAGGGCGATCAGGCCGATCTCCACCAGGGAGGGCACGTCACACAGGCCCTCCTTGGCCCACATGAACAGAGCCGGCAGGGTAAAAATGGCGCCGGCGGCCACCGACTCACCGGCCGAGCCGATGGTCTGGACCATGTTATTTTCCAAAATGGAGTCCCGCCGCAGGATCTTGCGGATGACCCCCATGGAAATCACGGCCGCGGGGATGGATGCAGAGACAGTCATGCCTACGCGCAGGCCCAGGTAGGCGTTGGCGCCGCCAAAGATGATGGCCAGAATGGCGCCCAACACCACGGAGACTACGGTAAATTCCGGCATCACTTTGTCCGCGGGGACATAGGGTTGGAACTTTTTCTCTTCCACGATGTTTCTTTCCCTTCTTATAGTTTGCTGCCGGCCTCCACCCCTCTCTCCGGCTTGCGCCGGGACGGAAGCCGCAGGTGCAGCCAGTGTCTTATTTTACGGGGTTTTCCCCGGTTCGTCAAGGATTTTGTCCATCTATGACGCACAAATGCATACAAAATCCATAAAGCTGGAAAAGGCTGGCTGCCCGGCTGCCGCGCATAGCCGCCCGTTTCCTGTCCATACTATATTTTGTTTCCAAAAAACCACCGTGGGAGGAATTATATAGATGAAAGCGACAGGTATCGTGCGACGCATCGACGATCTGGGAAGAGTGGTCATACCAAAGGAAATTCGGCGCACCATGCGCATCCGGGAGGGGGACCCTCTGGAGATCTACACGGAGCGGGACGGCAGCGTGATATTTAAAAAATATTCCCTGCTGGGGGGACTGACGGAGTTTGCCGCGCAGCTGTGTGAGACTCTCAACCGCACCACCGGACGGGTGGTGGTCATCACAGACCGGGACAATATCATCGGTCTGTCAGGAGCGCCCCGGCGGGAGCTGCTGGATAAGCAGATCGCCCCCGAGCTGGAGCGGCTCATGGAGAGCCGGCAGATCTACCAGCACAAGGTGGGGGAGATCGGGGTGCCCCTGTGTGCCGAGGAGGGGCGGTTCTTCCTGGATACCGTGGCCCCCATCCTCTCGGAGGGGGACGTGCTGGGCAGCGTGGTATTTACCGCCCCGGAGGAGAACCTCACCGGCGGCGAGGTAGAGTATAAGCTGGCTCAGTCCATTGCGGTCTTTCTGGGAAAGCACATGGAGAGCTGAGTGCCTGTCTGGTGACAAAAAGCAAAAAAATCCCGCGCCGGGACCGGCCCGGCGCGGGAGAGATCAAACAAAAAAACAGGGAGAAAACAAGCAGCGCCGGCCAATGGCCGGCGCTGTTGACCCCGAAGGGAATTAGCCCTGAGAGATGGCGCTCATGGGGCAAGTGTCGGCGCAGGAACCGCAGTCCAGGCAAGCGCCGGCGTTGATCTCGTAGTGATCAGCACCCTGGGAAATGGCGCCCACGGGGCAGGCATCCGCGCAGGAACCACAGCTGATGCAAGCATCGCTAATAACATAGGCCATTGGAAAACACCTCCCTAAAAATCTACACCTCATTCTACCACATCTTTTCAAAATTGCAATGCTAATTTTTGAAAAAGCGGGCATAGTTAAAAAAGACGACCGGCGGCTCCGGGAACATCCGGGAGACGCGCCGGGATCTGGAAAAATTGGAGGGATTCCCATGGCTGACTGCCGCTTTACATCCACCGCCCTGGGGGCCATTCGCCTGGCCCAGGAGAACGCCGCCCGGCTGGGCCACACCTACGTGGGCAGCGAGCACCTGCTGCTGGGTCTGGCCAGCCAGGAGTACAGCACCGCCGCCCGGCTGCTCCGGGAGGAGGGGGCGGACAGCCAGCGTCTGCGCCTTGGCATCGCCCAGCTGGTGGGCACCGGGGTGCCGGGGCGCACCCTGCACCAGGGACTCACCCCCCGGTGCTGTCAGGCCATCCAGCAGGCGGCGGCGGAGGCCAAAAAGCTGGGCCATCCGGTGGTGAACGCGGAGCACCTGCTGCTGGGCCTGCTGCGGGACAGTACCAGCTCCGCCGTGCGGCTGTTGGGGGAGTGCAAGGTGGACAGCGCCCGGCTGAGCCGGCGCCTGTCCGCCGCCCTGGGGGGCGAGGAGAGCATCTCCCGGGTCATCCGAAGGGAGCCGGAGCGCAGCGGCGGGGACACCCGCCAGCTGGACCAGTGTGCCCGGGATCTCACCGCCATGGCCCGCCAGGGGAGGCTGGACCCGGTGATCGACCGGGAGGCGGAGCTGGGGCGGCTCATCCAGATCCTCTCCCGCCGCACGAAAAACAACCCCGCCCTCATCGGCGAGCCGGGGGTGGGCAAGACGGCGGTAGTGGAGGGACTGGCCTTAGCCATTGCCGACGGCACTGCCCCCGCCCATCTGCTGGGCAAGCGGGTGTGCGCCCTGGACCTGTCCGCCATGGTGGCGGGCACCAAGTACCGGGGGGAGTTTGAGGAGAAGCTCAAGCACGTGCTCCAGGAGGTGCGAAGGGCGGGCAATGTGATCCTCTTTATCGACGAGCTTCACACTATCGTGGGGGCGGGCAGCGCCGAGGGGGCCATCGACGCGGCCAACATTTTAAAACCCGCCCTCTCCCGGGGAGAGATCCAGGTCATCGGCGCCACCACCCTGGACGAGTACCGCAAGTATATTGAAAAGGACTCCGCCCTGGAGCGCCGCTTCCAGCCCATTACCGTGCGCCAGCCCACCCGGGACCAGACCCTGGCCATCCTCCGGGGACTGCGGGGGAGGTACGAGGCCCACCATCACATCACCATCTCCGACCAGGCCCTGGAGGCGGCGGTGGACCTGTCCATCCGCTACCTGCCGGAGCGGTTTCTCCCCGACAAGGCCATCGACCTGATGGATGAGGCGGCCGCCCAGGCCCGGCTGTCCGGCCGTACCCTGCCCCCGGAGCTTCAGCGGCTGGAGCAGCGGGCGGCCCAGGCGGGGCGGCAGCTGAGCCAGGCCATCCGCAAGCAGGACTTTGAGAAGGCGGCCATGCTCCGGGACGCGGAGGGGGACTTCCGCAAGGAGCTGGAGGCGGGGAAGAAGCGGTGGCGGCAGGGACAGGGTCCCTGCACCGTGGGGGAGGAGCACATCCGGGCGGTGCTGTCCCAGTGGACGGGGGTGCCGGTGAGCGACCCCACCCAGCACGACCGAAAGGCCCTGGAGGAGCTGGAGCAGTCGCTGGAGCAGTCTGTTCTGGGCCAGGAGCAGGCCGTCAAGGCGGTGGCACGGGCGGTACGCCGGGGGCGGCTGGGACTGAAGGACCCCCGGCGGCCGGTGGGCTGCTTTCTGCTGCTGGGACCCAGCGGCGTGGGCAAGACCCAGCTGTGCCGCAGCCTGGCTCAGACCCTGTTCGGCAGCTCCGAGGCCCTCATCCGTTTTGATATGTCGGAATATATGGAGGCTCACAGCGTCTCCCGCCTCATCGGCTCTCCTCCCGGCTATGTGGGCCATGAGGAGGGGGGACAGCTCACCGAGCGGGTGCGGCGCAGCCCCTGGTCGGTGGTGCTGCTGGACGAGCTGGAGAAGGCCCACCGGGACGTGTGGTCGGTGCTCCTCCAGGTGATGGAGGAGGGCGTCCTCACCGACAGCCAGGGACGAAAGACCGACTTTCGGAATACCGTGTTGGTGATGACTTCCAATCTGGGCGCCCGGCACTTCCAGCAAAAGACCCGTCTGGGCTTTGGCGGCGGGGATGAGAGCGACCGAAAGGTCCTGGAGGGGGAGGTGCTCGCGGAGGCAAAGCACACCTTTGCCCCAGAGTTTTTGAACCGCCTGGACGCCGCCCTGGTGTTTCACCCCCTGGGGGAGGAGACCCTGGTGTCCATCACCCGGCAGCTGCTGGGGGAGACGGGCAGGCGGCTGGAGGGCCTGGGGGTCACCATGCAGGTGGAGGAGGAGGCGGTGCGGCTGTTGGCCCGAAAGGGCAGCCGCCGGGACTATGGCGCCCGGCCTCTTCGCCGGGCCATCGCCGCCTGGGTGGAGGACCCCGCTGCCGACCTGCTGCTCTCGGGCCAGTGCCAACGGGGCGGCGGGCTCCATGTGCTGGTCCGGGACGACCGGGTGCAGGTGGAGTGCCTGACGGGAGATCATGCTCCGCATAGAGTAATCTAGTTTTTAAAATTAGATTTGGTGATTCTGCATATTGATTTTAACCTGGAGGGGGACTATACTATGGAACATAGAAGAGCGTATGACGGGCGCGAGTTCCGCGCGTTTGATTGTGAGGTGTCTGATATGCTCCATGATACAGCCATTACGGCGAAGCCTTCCCTCTCCATTCCCCGTCCCCGGCGGCGGAAAGAGGTGCGGGACCCCTATGACGGCCTGCGGCCCTGGTCGGCCATCACCCACGGTGTGGGCGCTGTGCTGGCTGTGGTGGGCACGGCCTTCCTGGCGGTCCAGTCCATTCTGATGGGCAAATGGGGCAACCTGGCGGTGTTCCTCATCTATGGGCTGTCCATGGTGTGTCTGTACACGGCCAGCACCCTGTACCACTGTGTGAACACCAGCCGCGCCAAGCGCATCGCCCTGCGGAAATATGACCACTGCTCCATCTACCTGCTCATCGCCGGCAGCTACACCCCCGTGTGTCTCACCGTGCTGCGCAATGACGGCGGCCTGACTCTGTTCGCCACCATCTGGGGCTTGGCTCTGGCCGGCGTGGTGCTTACCATCGCCAAGCTGGATATTCCCCGGTGGCTCACCAGCGTCATCTATCTGGTGATGGGCTGGCTGGCAGTGTTTGCCATCGTTCCCCTGTCCCGGCTGATGCCGGGAGCGGGCATGTTCTGGCTCATTCTGGGCGGCGTGCTGTACACCGTGGGCGGTGTGCTGTACGCGGTGAAGTGGCCCGGACGGAACAACCCCCGCTTTGGCTGCCACGAGATCTTCCATGTGTTCATCCTGCTGGGTTCCATTGCCCACTTTGTGATGATGGCTCAGGTCATCGCCTATATGTAAAAAATTCCCGGAAGCCACGCTTCCGGGAATTTTTTGCTTATTTGGAGGGCTCCATAAGGGGGTGGATCTCCTTGCGGTAGACCCGGCGCAGAAACAGGGTACACAGGGCCACCGAGAACAGCTCGGCAATGGGGAAGGCCCACCACACCACCGACAGTCCGCCCAGGCGGGAGATCACAAAGGATACCGGTAGCAGCACCACCAGCTGGCGTACCACCGACACCACCAGGCTGAGTACGCCGTGGCCCAGGGCCTGAAACACGGAGGAGCACACCACCGAGTAGCCGGCAAACAGGAAGCTCAGGGAGATGATCCGCAGGGCAGGCACGCCGATGGTGAGCATGTCGCCGGTGTCCTGCTCCGAGCGGAACAGGTTCAGCAGTACATCGGGGAACACCTGGAAGATCAGCAGGCCGACCAGCATGATGCACACGGCGTAGATGACGCTGAGCTTGATGGTCTGCTTGATGCGGTCGGGACGGCGGGCGCCGTAGTTGTAGGCCACAATGGGCACCATGCCGTTGTTCAGACCGAACACAGGCATAAAGACAAAGGATTGGAGCTTGAAGTACACACCGAACACCGCGGTGGCGGTGGTGGTAAAGGCGATGAGGATCTTGTTCATGCCGAACACCATCACCGAGCCGATGGAGGACATGATGATGGAGGGCACGCCCACCGCATAGATGCGGGAAATGATATGGCCCTGGGGGCGGAAGCCCTTCAGGCTCAGCTGCACGTCGGGGTTGCGGGTGGCGTTGATGACCACCGAGACGATGGCGGCGATGACCTGGCCCAGCACCGTGGCCAGAGCGGCACCGGCCACCTCCATGCGGGGCAGGCCGAACAGACCGAAGATCAGGATGGGGTCCAGCACAATGTTGATGATGGCGCCCAGAGCCTGGGTGAACATGGTGTAGAGGGTGCGGCCGGTGGCCTGGAGGATGCGCTCAAAGGTGATTTGGAAGAACATGCCTACCGAAAGAGTGCACACGATAAACATGTAGTCCGCGCCGTAGTCCACAATGGCCTGCTTGTCGGTCTGGATAGCAAAGAACAGCCGGGAGCAGGTCAGGCCGATGAGCATGAACACGATGTAGCTGACGGCGGCCAGAAACAGGCCGTTCATCGCGGCGGCGTTGGCCCGGTCCTGGCGCTTTTCGCCCAGGCTCTTGGACAACAGAGCGTTGATGCCCACGCCGGTGCCCACGGCAACGGAAATCATCAGATTCTGGATGGGGAAGGCCAGGGAGACCGCGTTCAGGGCGTCCTCACTGAGCTGGGCTACGAAGATACTGTCCACCACGTTGTACAGCGCCTGAACCAGCATAGAAATCATGATGGGGATGGACATGGACAGCAGCAATCGGTTGACTGGCATGGTGCCCATTTTGTTTTCTGCGGGCTTGTTTTGGCTCATAGTGCAACTCCTTCTCTCTCTCTCAATTGTAGCAAATTGTACCAATCAAAAGGGCTAAAGAAAAGACGACTTGCCGAAACAAGTCGTCTTTTCCTCTGGTGCGGCTGACGGGAGTCGAACCCGTACGCCCGTCCGGACACAAGCACCTCAAGCTTGCCAGTCTACCAATTCCAGCACAGCCGCAAGCAGACGGTCTATTGAAAACCGCCTTATTATTATAAGTGGAGCAATCGGATTTGTCAACGGTTTCGGGAAAAAATTATTTCTCCTTCTGCCGTCCCAGTTTGTGCTGTTCCAGCATGGCCTGGTGTTCCCGGCGCAGCTCCTGCCACAGCTGCTGGGAGGTCCAGTCCCGGTTGCTGGGGGTGAGCACCGCCTTGAGGGGGATAGGGGGCAGCTTGGCCCGCTTCATGGCCCCCAGCAGCTGGTCCAGCTTGGGGCCGGTGAGGGAGCAGAACACCAGCATGGGGTCGGAGAACTCCTCCTCCACTCCGGCGCTCTCCTCGCTGCCCTCCAGCAGATGGGAGAGGGGGAGGCCGTACTGGCCGGGCTCCACCGCCTTCATGCGCAGACGCTGCATGACCAGAACCTGGCGCAGCTTGGCCCACTGGGGGCCGGAGCAGTTATAGAGTAACACGGTTTCGCCTGCCATAACGATTCCTCCTGAGTCAAGAGTGCCCGGGCGGCAGAGCCGCCCGGGCCCGGTAAGTTTTATATGGTTTAGACGTTGGCCAGAGCCTGCTCCAGGTCGGCAATAATGTCCTTGGCGTCCTCGATGCCTACGGAGAAGCGCACCAGGTCGGGGGAGACCCCGGCGGCGGCCAGCTCCTCATCGGTCATCTGACGGTGTGTGGAGGAGGCGGGATGGAGCACGCAGGTCTTGGCGTCGGCCACGTGGGTGGCGATGGAGGCCAGCTTCAGCCCGGCCATGAGCTTCTCGGCCGCGGCCCGACCGCCCTTCACGCCGAAGACCACCACGCCGCAGGTGCCGTTGGGCATGTACTTCTTGGCCCGCTCGTGGTACTTGTCCCCGGGCAGCCCGGCGTACTCCACCCAGGCGATCTTGTCGTGGCCCTGGAGGTACTCGGCCACGGCCTGGGCATTCTCGCAGTGTTTCTTCATCCGCAGGGGCAGAGTCTCCAGGCCGATGTTCAGCAGGAAGCAGTTGTTGGGGGAGGGGATGGAGCCCAGATCCCGCATGAGCTGGACCGTGGCCTTGGTGATGTAGGCCCCCTCCAGGCCGAAGCGCTCGGTGTAGGTGACGCCGTGGTAGCTCTCGTCGGGGGTGGTGAGGCCGGGGAACTTGTCGGCGTGGGCGTTCCAGTCAAACTTGCCGCTGTCCACGATGGCGCCGCCCACGGTGAGGGCGTGGCCGTCCATGTACTTGGTGGTGGAGTGGGTGACGATGTCGCAGCCCCACTCGAAGGGACGGCAGTTGACAGGAGTGGCGAAGGTGTTGTCCATGATGAGGGGCACGCCGTGCTTGTGGGCGGCCTTGGCGAACTTCTCAATGTCCAGCACGGTAAGGGCGGGGTTGGCGATGGTCTCGCCGAAGACCGCCTTGGTGTTGGGCCGGAAGGCGGCGTCCAGCTCCTCCTCGGAGCACTCGGGGTCCACGAAGGTGAACTCGATGCCCATGCGCTTCATGGTGACGGCGAACAGGTTGAAGGTGCCGCCGTAGATGGAGGTGGAGGAGATCACGTGGTCACCGCAACCGGCAATGTTGAAGATGGCGTAGAAGTTGGCCGCCTGGCCGGAGGAGAGGAGCATGGCGGCGGTGCCGCCCTCCAGAGCGGCGATCTTGGCCGCCACCACGTCGTTGGTGGGGTTCTGCAGGCGGGTGTAGAAGTAGCCGCTGGCCTCCAGATCGAACAGCTTGCCCATCTCCTCGCTGGTCTCATAGCGGAAGGTGGTGGACTGGACGATGGGGAAGTTGCGGGGCTCCCCGTTGCCGGGGCGGTAGCCCGCGTGGAGGCAGTCGGTAGCGATCTGATAGTTGCTCATGGAAACTCCTTCTTTCTGTCAATCAAGCCTGAGACAGGCACTTTATTAAAATACAGGGATGATGTATAAGCGTAGCCGGATTTTTCCCGTTTGTCAAGAGGCCCCCTCCGGGGTCAGGGTGGGGTCCAGCACTGCCTCCTGGAAGGTCATGGTCTGGTGGCTGCGGGAGTGGTAGGTGTGGCCGTCGGACTGGATCTGCACCGACTCCACTCCGGCGATCTGGCTCATGGTGAGCACCAGACAGTAGTCGGCCAAGGTGAGAGAGATGTCGGCCAGGCCGCCGTACTGCTCGGAGAGATTCAGGGTGAGCAGGCCGTCCGACAGCTCCCAGCTCACCAGGGTCACCCCCTGGGGGAAGGGAGAGACCAGGCCCTTCTGGGTGGGACCGTTCATCAGGGCGGAGAAGAGTTCCTCCACCCCCGGTTCTCCCTTGCCGGAATAGGGCTGGCTGGAGATGGCCGCCCCGTGGGTGGCCGCCTCCGGGTCGGTCTGGAAGTAGAGCTGGAAGCCCTCGCTGTTGCGGCTGGTCCCGCAGCCCGGCAGAACGAGCAGCAGCAGGAGCAAAAGAGAAACGATCCGTCTCAAGAGGGCTCACCTCCTACCTCCGGCGTCTCACAGGGGAAGCCTACAGTGAACACGCTGCCCTCGCTCTGGCGGCGCTGGGCGGTGACCCAGCCGCCGTGGCGGCGCACCGTGTCCCGGACGATGGACAGCCCCAGGCCGGTGCCGCCGGCGGCCCGGGAACGGGCCTTGTCCACCCGGTAGAAGCGGTTAAAGACCTTGGGCAGCTCGTCCTCCGGGATGCCCACGCCGGTGTCGGCTACTTCCAGCAGCACCTGGTCCCCGTCCCGGCGCACCGTGACAAACACACGGCCGCCGGGGAAGTTATATTTGATGGCGTTTTCGATGAGGTTGAAGCAGATCTGGTACAGGTCGTCCTCGGTGCACCGCAGGGTACACCCGGGCTTCCAGTTGGCCTCCACCGTTACATCGGCGGCCTCGGCCACCGGGGTAAGCATGTTGATGGCCCGCTGGGTCACCTGGGCCATGTCCACCACGTGGGTCTCCCCCACCGGCAGACTGTCCAGCCGGGTGAGGGCCAGCAGGTGCTCGGTGATGCGGGTGAGGCGCTCGGCCTCGTCCCCGATGTCGCCCACAAAGTCCCGCACCGTCTCCTGGTCCATCTCCTCGTTCTGGAGGATGGAGTCGGCCAGCAGGCGGATGGAGGCCAGGGGAGTCTTCAGCTCGTGGGAGGCGTCGGAGACAAAGCGGCGGCGCACCTCCTCGGTGGTCTGGAGGCGGTCAGTGAGCTGGTTGAACTCCTCGGCCAGATGGGCCAGCTCGTCCTTGCCCGAGGGCTGGAGGCGGTGGCCGTACTCCCCCTCCCCCACGATGCGGATGGCTCCCAGCAGGGCGCCGATGCGGGAGGTGAGCACCTTGGAGAAGAAAAAGCTGATGGTCAGGGCGATGGCGATGAGCACCAGGGAGATGGAGCGCAGATTCTGCTGTAAGTTCATGAGCAGAGCGCCCTGGGTGGTGTCCTCCTCGGTAAGGTAGATGGCGCCGATGGTCATGCCCCGGTAGACGATGGGAGTGGCGGCGGTGGAGAGAAAGCAGCCGTCCCGGTACTGGGAGTAGACCACATCGCTGCCCTCCAGCGCCAGCACCACCTCCTGAAACAGGGCGTAGCGGTATTCCTGCTCCGTGTCCGTTTCCGCCTGGGTGGTCTCGCTGCCCTCCTCCTGGTCCGGCTGCTCCAGACTGTCATAGAGAATGAGGCCGGAGGGGTCGGTGACCAGCACCCGGCTCAGGCCGGTGCTGTCCAGCATATTCATGACTCTCGCCACCTGATCGGCATTGAGGGACTCCAGCTCCATCAGGGCGGAGGCCATCACCGCCGCCTGACTTTTCAGAGAGTCCCGCTTGGAGGAGAAGAGCAGGTTCTGGGAGGCGATGAGGGGGTAGGTGTTCAGCAGCACCAGCACCACCGCCAGAATGGCCAGATAGCTCATGGCATATTTCACCTGCAGGCGGGAGAAGAAGGGAATCTTCTGCTGGGCCTTGCCCGGGGCGCGGCTATCCAAGGGGCGGCGCCTCCTTTCCTGGGATCATTTTTTCTGCTCGGGGTGGCTGCTCAGGTAGTAGCCCACCCCCCACTTGGTGCGGATATACTGGGGATTGGCGGGGTCCAGCTCCAGCTTTTCCCGCAGCCGCCGCACGTGCACGTCCACCGTGCGGTAATCTCCGATATACTCGTAGCCCCACACCACGTTGAGCAGGTTCTCCCGGCTGTACACCCGTCCGGGGTTGCGCATCAGCAGCTCCATCAGGTCAAATTCCTTGGCGGTCAGGTCCACGCTCACCCCGTCCTTCCAGGCGGAGCGCTCGTTGGGGTCCAGACGGATGTGGCCCACCGTGAGCTGGCCCGCCGCCTGGCGCTGAACCGTGGCGCCGGAGCGGCGCAGCAGGGCGCGCACCCGGGCCTTCAGCTCCAGAATGTTGAAGGGCTTGGTAATATAGTCGTCCGCCCCGCACTCAAAGCCGATGATCTTGTCCGTGTCCTCGCTGCGGGCGGTGAGCATGATGATGGGCACGTTGGAGAACTCCCGGATGCGCATACAGGCCTGGAGCCCGTCGATCTTGGGCATCATCAGATCCAGGATGATGAGGTCAAACTTTCCCTCCCGGGCCAGGTCCACGGCCTCCTGGCCGTCGTAGCCCGTCTCCACCTGGTAGCCCTCGTTTTTTAAGTTGAAGGTGATCCCCTTCACCAGGACGCGCTCGTCGTCCACCACTAAAATCTTTGCCATAGGTATAAAAGCTCCCTTGTCAATCTAAGGTGATATAGTCCAAAAGACCCTCCAGGGTGGCCTGGCCGATGCCGGAGACCTCCAGCAGCTGGTCGGTGCTCTGAAAGGGACCGTGCTCCTCTCGATACGTCACAATGGCCTGGGCCTTGGCGGGGCCGATGCCGGGCAGACGGTCCAGCTCGTATACATCGGCGGTGTTCACCGGGATGCGCTCCCCCTCCAGCAGGCTGTCCGGCTGCTGTGTATCCGCTGTCTCCGGTTGGGCGGCAGAGGAGGAGGCGTCGGAGACGGCCGCCTGCTGCACCGTGACGGTGTAGGGCTCGCTTTCGGTTTGGCCGGCGAAGAACCAGCCTGCGGTAAACAGGACGAAGGCGGCGGTCAGTCCAAGGGCCGCGGCCTCGTACCGGGAAATCCCAGCCATTTTTTCCGCTCCTTCCGCTTGCGGTGGTGTCTTTGGTTTGCTATAATAATTTTATCTGCTGTTCGACAAAAAATATGCTTGGGCTGTTGCCCTCTGAATCTACATTATATCATACATACGGAGAATTTCCCATGAAAAAATATCGCCTTTTCAACCTGGTGCTGGTGGTGGCCCTTCTGGCCGGCCTGCTGCTTCCCTTCCAGTCCCTGGCCCTGGAGCCCCCGGAATTTCACGGCAAGAACGCCATTCTGGTGGATGCCAACTACAACGAGGTCCTCTACGAGGTGGGGGGCCACGACAAGGTCTATCCCGCCAGCATCACCAAGGTGATGACTGCGCTGCTCACCCTGGAGGCCATTGAAGCGGGTCAGCTCACCGCCCAGACCCAGGTCACCGCCTCCGCCACTGCCACCACCGTTCCGGAAGGCAGCTCCACCGCCAATCCCAAGATCCAGGCGGGAGAGGTGCTGACGGTGGAGCAGCTCCTGTACTGCCTGCTGCTGCCCTCCGCCAACGAGGCCGCCCAGATTCTGGCCGAGACGGTGGGGGGAGATATGGAGACCTTTGTGGGGATGATGAACGACAAAGCCAAAGAGCTGGGGTGCGAGAACACCCACTTTGCCAATCCCCACGGCTTCCATGACCCGGACCACTACACTACCCCCTACGACATCACCCTCTTTATGAAGGCGGCTATGGAGTACGACCTGTTCCAGAAGATCGTCACCAGCCCCAACTACACCATTCCTGCCACCAACCTGAACGGGGAGCGCACCGTGCGCAACACCAACGCCCTCACCTCCAACTGGACCTACACCGGCTACCTCTACGGGCCGGGCACCGGCGGTAAGACGGGCAGCACCGACGAGGCGGGCAAGTGTCTGGTGGAGACCGCCAAGGACGGGGACACCTACCTCATTTCGGTGGTCATGGGGGAGCCGGAGACCATCACCCTGGCCGACGGCACCGAAAAGGTGGCCCAGTTCTACGACACCATCCAGCTGCTGGAGTGGGGCTTTAAAAACTTCCACCGCACCGTCATCTCCCAGGACAGCGAGGTGGTGGCCAAGGTGAATGTCACCCTGTCCACCCAGACCGACCAGGTCATGGTCCGACCCTCAGGCAGCATCGCCCGCACCCTGCCCAAGGATGTGGATGTGGACCAGATGGAAAAGCAGATCAACCTCTTCAGCGACACGGTGGAGGCCCCGGTGGAGCAGGGCCAGCTGCTGGGCACCATGCGCCTTCTCTACCAGGGGGAGGAGTACGGGGTGCTGGACCTGGTGGCCGACAGCTCGGTGGAGCGCTCGGAGCTTCTCTACCGCCTGGACCGGATCCAGAAGTTCTTCCAGAACTGGTGGGTCAAGCTGCTGCTGGTGATCGTGGTAGTGGCCGTGGCAGCCCTGCTGCTGCGGGTCTTTGTGTTCCGCAAGCGACGCCGCTACTCCGGCGTGGGAGCCAGCCGGCGGGGCCGTTACAGCGGACGCCGCCGCAAGTAAAGAAAACAACCGCCCTCCGGCCTTGGCCGGAGGGCGGTTTTGCTTACTTGGAGAAGCGGAACACGGTGGTGTGGTCCCAGGTTTCCCCGGGGCGGAGCACGCAGGAGGGGAAAGCGGGCTCATTGGGGCTGTCGGGGTAGAACTGAGTTTCAAGACAGATCCCATCCCGGTTGTGGTAGGTGACGCCCCCCTTGCCGGTGGGACAGCCGGCCAGGAAATTGGCGGTGTAGCACTGGACGCCGGGCAGGGTGGTCTCCACCTCCATGGTGATGCCGCTCTGGTCGGCTGTCAGACGGGCAGCGGGGTGGAGGGTGCCCAGGGGGCCGTCCAGCACCCAGTTGTGGTCATAGCCTCCGCACCGCTGGAGCTGGGGAAAGGCGCGGTCGATGCGCTGGCCGATGGTGTGGGGATAGAGAAAGTCCATGGGAGTGCCCACCACCTCAGCGATCTCCCCGGTGGGGATGCTGCCGGGTACCACGGGGGTGTAGTGGGCGGCGTGGAGGACCAGGGTATGGTCCAGCACGGTGCCGCTGTTGTGGCCGTTGAGGTTGAAGTAGGTGTGGTTGGTGAGGTTGCACACGGTGGGCCGGTCGGTGGTGGCCTGGTAGTGGGCCACCAGGGCAGTCCCCTCCAGAGAGTAGGTCACCTGGGCAGTGAGGGCGCCGGGGAAGCCTTCCTCCATGTCCTTGCTGTGATAGGTGAAGCGGACCCCGTTAGGGACCTCTTCCGCCTGCCATACCCGGGTGGAAAAGCCGGTAGGACCGCCGTGGAGATGGTTGTCCCCGTCGTTGACGGCCAGAGTGTATTCCGTGCCGTCCAGGGTGAAGCGGCCGGCGGCGATGCGGTTGGCATAGCGGCCCACGGTGGCGCCCAGGTACTTGTCCTGATTCTCGTAGTCCGCCAGGGTGTCATAGCCCAGGGCCACATCCACCATCTTGCCCGCCTTGTCCGGGACGTTCAGAGAAACGAGGGTGGCGCCGTAGGTGAGGAAGGTGCAGGAGAGCTGGCCGTTGTCCAGGGTAATGGCCTCCACGGCCTGGCCCTCCCGGGTCTGTCCAAAGGGTTTGCGCTGCATAAGTAAGCCTCCGATCTGAAATAAAATGGTTATTCAAACAGAGCCGCCAGGGACCGGGTGTAGGGGGGACGGCAGATCCCCTTCTCCGTAATGATGGCGGTGATGAGGGTGTGGTCGGTGACGTCAAAGGCGGGGTTGTAGCACTTCACTCCCGCCGGAGCCTGGGGCTCTTTGTAAAAGAGGGAGCGGATCTCCTCCCCATCCCGCTCTTCAATGGGAATGTGATCTCCATCGGGACAGCTCAGGTCAATGGTGGAGGTGGGACCCAGGACATAGAACGGAATGTGGTAGTGGTGGGCCAGAATGGCCACGCCGCTGGTGCCGATCTTGTTGGCGGTGTCCCCGTTGGCGGCCACCCGGTCGCAGCCCACCATGCAGGCCTGCACCCAGCCGTTTTTCATCACCAGGGAGGCCATGTTGTCGCAGATGAGGGTCACGTCCGCCCCCGTCTGCTGAAGCTCATAGGCGGTGAGCCGTGCCCCCTGGAGAAGGGGTCGGGTCTCGTCGGCGAAGATTTTCAGGGGAAACCCCTCCCGGGCGGCCAGGTGGAGGGGACCCTGTCCCGTGCCGTAACAGGAGGTGGCCAGGGGACCGGCGTTGCAGTGGGTGAGCACCCCGTCTCCCGGGTGGAGGAGGGAGAGGCCGTAGCGGGAGATTTTTTCGCACATGGCCATGTCCTCTGCCTGAATGGCCCTGGCCTCCGCCTCCAGCCGGTCCAGAAGCTGCGGCAGGGGGAGGGGCAGCTCCAGCAGGGCCGTCATCCGCTTCAAGGCCCAGGAGAGATTTACCGCCGTAGGCCGGGAGGAGGCCAGATAATCCGTCTGTTCCCGCAGCCACCGGTCAAAGGCGGGGCGCTCCAGCTGGGGGCGCTGGTGGGCCAGAGCAGACAGGCACATCCCGGCGCACACCCCGATGGCCGGGGCGCCCCGCACCCGCAGAGAGCGGATGGCCTCGTACATCTCCGCTGGAGTTTTTAGGGTGAGAAAGACCCGGCGGGCGGGCAGCTGGGTCTGGTCCAAAATGATGACGCCCGTCCCATCGGGACTGAGGCGGACGTTCTCTGGAAGGTCAGGCATGGGGTTCCTCCTTTGTGAAAGGCTGGGCCAGGGTGCGGTAGTGCTCCGACAGGCCCCGGATGGCCTCCACCTGCCGGAAGGTCAGGGGGACGCCCTCCCCCAGCAGGGCGATGTTCAAATAGATTTTTGCCGTGTGCTCCAGCTGCTCCATGCGGTCCAAGGCGCTCCACAGGTCGCTCCCCCAGGTGAGGGCCCCGTGGTTGGCCAGCAGCACCCCGTTGTGGTCATGGACGAAGGGGCGGATGCTCTCCGGCACCTCCGGGGTGGAGGGCAGGGCGTAGGGAGCCACCGGGATGGGCCCCAGACCGCTGACCACCTCGGTGAGATAGGGGATCTCCAGGGGGCGGCGGCAGGCGGCAAAGGCGGTGGCGGTAGCCGGGTGGGCGTGGATCACCGCCCTCACGTCGCTCCGGGCGGCGTACACCGCCCAGTGCATGGGAGCCTCCGAGGAGGGGTGCCGGTTTCCCTCCAGAACACGGCCTTCCCCGTCGCATACCACCAGCATCTCCGGGGTGATGCGGCCCTTGCTCACCCCCGAGGGGGTGATGAGAAAGCGGCCGTCTCCCAGGCGCAGGGAGAGGTTCCC
Organism: uncultured Oscillospiraceae bacterium; assembly: GCA_944385665.1. GTDB lineage: Bacteria > Bacillota > Clostridia > Oscillospirales > Oscillospiraceae > Lawsonibacter. Next base: position 18,325 of record CALWYB010000010.1, on the reverse strand, counting down.
GTCGTTGCTGGCCACATAGCCCCGCTGGTAGAGGAGATGGCAGGCCTCACACAGCTCCGATTTGGCAAGGGCCAGGGCGCTGGGTGCGCCCTGGCCCGGTATGTAACCGCTCACAGGAAAATCTTGCTGGGGGCACGCTGTCCGGCGTACTGGTCCTCCAGCTCGTGCTGGTGATAGAGGTAGCCCTCGTGGTCGAAGTACTTGGCGCCCTTGGGACACTTCTTCACGCAGGCGCAGCACTTGATGCACTTGCCCACCACATTGGATACGTCATTGGGGTCGATGGAGCCCATGGGGCACAGCCGGGCGCACAGGCCGCACTTGACGCACTTGTCCGGGTCGGTCTTGGGCTTGGCCTTCAAAAAGTCCTTGATTGGCTCGCCGTGGCGGTCCCGGGGGGTGTAATAGGGACGGATGGGGTCGCAGCCCTCCACCGCCACCGCCTGGGCGGGGACCTCTTTGAGCTCCTTCACCTTCTCGGCCGCCTTGTGGGCCAGCTCGTCCACCAGCGCCATGTCGTCGGCATCGGGACGGCCCGCACCCAGAATGGTGGAGAAGGAGTGCTCGCCCACGAAGGCGCCGGCGGCCACCGGCATAAAGCCGTTGTCCCGCATCACGTTGCGCAGCTCCATCAGGCCGTCGTCAAAGTTGCGGTTGCCGTAGAGCACCACCGGGACGGCCAGGGTGCCATTGCCCTTCACCTTGTCCCGCACATAGGGCAGCAGCAGGTTGGGTACCCGCCCGGCGTAGACGGGCACGCCCATGACCACCAGGTCGTCGGGGCCGAAGGTCAGCTCGTCCTCCCGGCTCTTGGGCAGGTTGAAGCTGAAGGTCTGGTACTGAGCGCCCAGCTCCTGGGCCACGGTCTTGGCCAGGGTGGTGACCACCTTCTCGGTGGTGCCGGTGGCGCTGAAGTACACCGACCAGACGGTTTTGATCTCCATGATGTAATGTCCTCCTCACAAATATTCCAGCCGGAGAAGTGGAGTCACTCCTCGGCAGTGCCGGATAGGATCTGGGTGTCCGCCACGCACTCCGCCTTGATCTTCCCCAGGGCGGCCATGTGGGGGGTGGTCAGGTGGGCCTGCTGGGCTGCCCGGTCCCGCCAGCACTCCACCAGCAGCAGCGTGTCCGATTCCTCCGCCGGCAGGTAGTAGGCGTACCGGAGGCAGCCGTCCTCCCGCCGGACCGCATCCAGAATGCCCTGGGTCTGAACAGCATTTAAAAAGGTGTCCCGCATGCCGGGTTTCATGGTGTAGGTGACGTTGAGCAGCAGCATGGCTCGTCCTCCTTTCAGGTGCAGTTTTTCATGCGTTGAAAGTCCAGATAACCCTCTAAAATCAGGGAAGCGGCCACCGCGTCCACGGTTTTCTTCCGCTTCTTGGCGTTTTTGCCGCCCTCGGCCAGAATGCGGTGGGCGTCCACGGTGGTGCGACGCTCGTCCCACAGTACTGGCTCCAGACCGGTGGCCTGGGCCACCTGGGCGGCAAAGTCCCGGTAGAGCTGGGCCCGGGGACCCTCCGTGCCGTCCATGTTCCGGGGAAAGCCCATCACCAGCTCTTCCACCTGGTGCTCCTTCACCAGCCGGGCCAGCTCCGAGAGTACCACCTCCGCTTTGCGGGAGTGGATGGTGGTGGTCACCCCGGCCAGAAAGCCGGTGGGGTCGGAGATGGCAACGCCGGTGTGGGCGTCGCCGTAGTCGATGGCCATGACGCGCAAACAATCAACTCCTTCCAATCTCTTCCCCTACACTATACAGGAAAACCCAGCCGGTGGCAAGGAAGAAAAGCGGGTCATTTCAGGGCGTCGGACACCCGCAGCATCACGTCCTCATGGGTGCGGTCCACCAGGTGGGTGTAGATTCGTCCGGTGGTGGAGGGGGTGGAGTGGCCCAGGGCCTTGCCGATGTCGAAGAGGGAGGCTCCCTGGCAGGAGGCGATGGTGGCAAAGGTGTGGCGCAGGCCGTGGAAGGTGAGGTGGGGCAGGTTGTTCCGGCGCACAAAGCGGGTAAAGGCCAGGGACAGGGCGTTGGGGGAGTAGGGGCGGTGCTTGTGATCCAAGACCACATAGCCCTGGGGGTTAAAATTCTCCGGGTCCTGGCAGCGCAGGGCCTCCTGGCGGCTCTGCTCCTGCTCCAGCAGCAGGTAGAGCTCGTCGGCCAGGTACAGGGTGCGCACCGAGGAGCGGTTTTTGGTCTCCTTTTGGATGATGTTAGCCCCGTAGGCGGTGCGGGCCTCCCGGATGATGACCAGGCGGCGCTGAAAGTCCACGTTTTCCCACTTGAGGCCGCAGATCTCCTCCCGGCGCATCCCCAGGCTGCCCGCCAGCTTCACCGGCAGCTCCAGAGGCCGGCCCTGAATGAGTTCATAGAGGCGCTTGAGTTCCAGGTTGTCATAGAAGGAGGTCTCCTTGGGCCGGGGGCGGGGAGGCTCCACCCGGTTCATGGGGGAGACAGCGATCATCTCCTGGCGCACCGCCGAGCGCAGGGCGCTGGACAGCAGGTCGTGGTGGCGGCGCATGGTGTTGGAGGAGAGGTTGGCCTCCCGCTGGGTGGTGGTGTAGTACTCCTGAATCTGCTTGGCGCTGAGCTTGGTGAGGGGAATATTGCCCAGGGCGGGGTCGATGTGGTTGTCGATGATCTTCTGGTAGGCGTACACCGTAGTCTCCGCCCGGTTGGGGCGCACGATGGAGTCCATCCAATACTCCAGCCACTGGGACAGGGTCATCTCCTGGGCGGGGACGAACTGGGGCTGGTCCCGAGAGGCGAGAAATTCCTTGAGCCCGCTGCGGGCTGAAGCCAGCGTGGGGAAGGTGCGGTACTGCTTGATGCGCTTGCCGTTCTCATCTTTTCCCAGATCCATGCTGACATAATACACATGGCGTACATCGTCGTAGGATATATTTCGTTCCACTGTTTTCCTGGCCATGGTCGGTCCTCCTTTTCAACGGATGGATGGGCAGATGTCAAAGGTACAAGGTGCCCTCCTTGTTTATTTTTGACTGTTCTGGAAAGAAAAAATCCATATCCGGCCCAAACGGGCTGGGAAGCAAAAAAACCCGGACGTCCGGGCAGTGGACATTATGTGGGAACGTCCTGCTTGGAAAACAGAGCGCCAGTCCGGCATGCCGGGGCAAGACGGCTGGAAGAGAAGAGCTAACGTGGAAAAATCGTTAAGATGCCCCAAAATAAATGGGGAGAAAAAATGATGATTTGTTACATTGTATCATATTTTGTCGAAAAAGTCATGTCTAATATCTCCTGGTAAATATTGTGTAAAGATGAAACCAGACGGAAGAGAAAAACAGGCCTTTCAAGACGGGCTGGGGTATGGTACACTGAGGGCGGGTGATAAGATGATACGAATTCAAAATCTTCCGCTTCCGGTGGGGAGCGATTTAAACCAGCTGCGCCGGAAGGCAGCCCGCACCCTGGGGGTCCGGCCGGGCGTGCTGGGGGAAATGCAGTTGGTACGTCAGTCCATCGACGCCCGGAAAAAGCAGGACGTCCACTATGTGTACACAGTAGACGTGGCGGTGGAGCAGGAGCAGGCCGTGCTGTCCGCCTGCACCGCCCGGAATGTCTCCCTGGTCCATCCGGTCCCTTACGCCTTCCCCAAGGTGGGACGAAGCTCCGCCGCCATGCCGGTGGTGGCTGGGATGGGACCGGCAGGGCTGTTTGCCGCCCTGTTTCTGGCCCGGAACGGTCTGCCCTGCGTGGTGCTGGAGCGGGGCCAGGATGTGGATACCCGCACAAAGGATGTGGAGCGGTTCTGGAGGGACGGGACCCTGGATCCCTCCTCCAACGTGCAGTTCGGCGAAGGAGGCGCGGGCACCTTCTCCGACGGGAAGCTGACCACCGGCACCCACGACCCCCGCATTGCCGCGGTGATGGACGCCCTCATTGGGGCGGGAGCGCCGGAGGATGTGAAGTGGTCCCACAAGCCCCACATCGGTACGGATATTTTGCGCCGGGTGGTGAAAACCATCCGTCAGGAGCTGATCGCTCTGGGCTGTGACGTGCGCTTCGGCAGCTGCCTCACCGGTCTGGAGCACAGCGGCGGGCAGCTCACCGGCATTTGGATAGAGGGACCGGAGGGCCGGTACCGCCTGGCCTGCGACGCCCTGGTGCTGGCTCCCGGCCACTCCGCCCGGGATACCTTCCGCATGCTGGAGGAGGCAGGGGTGCCCATGGAGCAGAAGAGCTTTGCCATCGGTGTACGCATCGAGCACAAGCAGAAGCTCATCTCCCAGGCTCAGTACGGTCCCTCCTGGAACAAGCTGCCTCCCTCCGACTACAAGCTGGCCTGTCATCTGCCCAACGGCCGCTCCGCCTTTACCTTCTGTGTCTGCCCCGGCGGCCATGTGGTAGCCTCGGCCTCGGAGCCGGGCCAGCTGGTGACCAACGGCATGAGCTACCGCAGCCGGGACGGAAAGAACATCAACGGCGGCTTCCTGGTGGGAGTAGGCCCGGAGGACTTTCAGGCCTTTGGCTCCGACCCTCTGGCCGGGGTGCGGTTCCAGGAGCAGTGGGAGCGCGCCGCCTTCCAGGCAGGGGGCGGCAGTTTTCTGGCTCCCGCCCAGCGGGTGGAGGACTTTTTGGCAAACCGGCCCTCTCAGGGGCCGGGTATGGTGAAGCCCACCTACTGTCCCGGAGTGACCTGGACACAGATGGAGGGCTGTCTGCCCGACTACGTCACCGACACCCTGCGGGGCGCCCTGCCGGTGCTGGACCGGAAGCTCCACGGTTTTGCCCACCCCGACGGGGTACTTACCGGGGTGGAGACCCGGTCGTCCTCCCCGGTACGGATTATCCGGGACGAGACGTACCAGTCCGCCCTGCGGGGATTGTATCCCTGCGGCGAGGGGGCTGGGTATGCCGGTGGGATTGTGAGTGCTGCCGTGGACGGTATCCGGGTGGCCGAAGCGGTGGCCCGGGGAGAATAAAGCAAACGCAGGGCGCTGCCAAAAGGCAGCGCCCTGCGTTTGCTTGTATTTATACTATTTAATAGGTATGGTCGCAGATCTCCTGGATCTTGGCCTGGAGGCGCTTCAGATCCTCAAAGGTCTCCGGGCGGCGGCGGGGGTCCCGCAGGATGGCCGCCGGGTGGAACAGAGCCATCATCTGGATGCCGGACTTTTCAAACCACTGGCCGTGCTCCTTGGTGATCTTGAAGTCGGGCTTGATGAGCCGCATGGCGGCAATGCGGCCCAGGCATACGATGATCTTGGGCCGGATGAGGGCCACCTGGTTGCGGAGATAGCCGATGCAGGCGTCCTGCTCCGTGTTCAGGGGGTCCCGGTTGTGGGGGGGACGGCACTTGACCATGTTGGCGATGTACACGTTCTTCTCCCGGCTCAGGTCGATGACCTCCAGCATGTCATCCAGCAGCTTGCCGCCCCGGCCCACAAAGGGCAATCCCTGCAAATCCTCGTTCTCGCCGGGCCCCTCGCCGATGAGTATGACCTCCGCGTCCCGGGGACCGGTGCCGAAGACCACGTTGTGGCGGGTTTGGGCCAGGGCGCACTTCTGGCAGGAGAGACACTCCTGCTCCAATTTATTCCAATCCAGCATAGCCTGTTTTCACTCCTTGCTCGGTTTGTTCGAGTGTACCATAAAATGACGAAGGACGCAACGGGCAGCAAGAAAAGGAAAAAGATACAAGATATTGTGGAAAAGCGTCAGAAAAGACACAAAGAAAAACGAAAACGGGAAATTATGTAAAATTAAATGGAACGTATGTTTTATGTGCAAAAGACGTCGAAACCCAGGGAAACCTGCGGTTTTTTTCTGTGTAAATCGGAAAAAAGGGGTTGCTTTTTATGTCAACAGCTTTTATACTAAAACACAAGGGTGGGGGGAAGTGGAGCGAATCCCCATAAAAGAGCCGTGAAGTGGAGGAGAGGTGGATGGGATGACCGGCACGTACGAGCACAGCATCGACGCAAAAGGCCGCCTGTTCATCCCCGCCAAGCTCCGGGAGGAGCTGGGTGTTTCCTTCTATCTGGCCATGGGAATCGACACCTGTCTGGCCATCTATCCCCAGGCCACCTGGGACAAGTTTACCGAGAAATTTGCCTCCCTGCCCATGACACAATCCAGAGTGATGCGTCCCCTGTTTGCCAACGCGGTAAAATGCGAGCTGGACAGCCAGGGACGCATTGTTATTCCTCAGAAGCTGCGCAAGTATGCCCAGCTGGAGAAGGACGTGGTCATCCTGGGGATCAACGACCGGGCGGAGATCTGGAGCGCCCCCCTCTGGAAGCAAGACGAGGAGGAGATGACCCCCGCCAAGATGGCCGAGTGCATGAGCGCGCTGGGGTTCTGATATGAGTGAAGTATTTACCCACCGTCCGGTGCTGCTGGACGAGTGTATTGAGGCCCTGAACATCCGCCCCGACGGGATCTACCTGGACGGGACCCTGGGAAGAGCCGGGCACAGCCGGGAGATCGCCAAGCGGCTGACCTGCGGCCGGCTCATCTGCGTGGACCGGGACCAGGCCGCGCTGGACGCGGCCCAGGACCGGCTGAAGGACTGGATGGACCGGGTCACCCTGGTACACAGCAACTTTGATCAGCTGGACGCCATTCTGGACAGCCTGGGGCTGGCCGGTGTGGACGGAATGCTGTTTGACTTGGGAGTGTCGTCCCCTCAGCTGGATGACAGCTCCCGGGGCTTCTCCTATATGGCCGACGCCCCCCTGGACATGCGGATGGACCGCTCCGAGGGGCTTACCGCCGCCGACGTAGTGAACACCTGGTCCCAGGAGGAGCTGCGGCGCATCCTGAGCCAGTACGGCGAGGAGCGCTACGCCGCCTCCATTGCTGCCGCCATCGTCCGCCGCCGCCAGGAGAGGCCCATTGAGACCACCCTGGAACTGGTGGACATCATCAAAAGCGGAATGCCCGCCCGGGCGCTGAAAGAGAAGCAACACCCCGCCAAGCGGAGCTTCCAGGCCATCCGCATCGCCGTCAACGACGAGCTGGCCAGCGTGGACCGGATGGTCCGCGCCGCCGTTCCCCGTCTCAACAAGGGAGGACGGCTGGCCGTTATCACCTTCCACTCCCTGGAGGACCGGATCGTCAAAACCGATCTGGCCGAATTTGCCAAGGGATGCACCTGTCCGCCGGATTTCCCGGTGTGCGTGTGCGGGAAGACCCCGGATGTGAAGCTGGTACCCAGAAAGCCGATTTTGCCCTCTGCCAAGGAAGTGGAGGAGAATCCCCGGGCCCGAAGCGCCAAGCTGCGGGTGGCGGAGAAGCTGAAAGACCCAAAGAAACCCTGATGTTCCAAAAAACGGGATGAGAAATGGAGTGACCGGAATGGCAAGCCGCCACCGCACCAATACAGCCTCATATAATACCTACGGCAGCGTGGCGTATGCCCCTGCCTACGAGGGCGGCGCCCTCCGCAATCCCCGGGAGCGGACCCTTCAGCCCCGGCCCAAGGTCCGCACTCACGAGCGTACCCGCAGCCTTACCCGCACCAAGGTTCGGGTCCGGGAGGCCGGCGAGGTCTCGCCCTTTGCCATCGTGGGCTTTTTGGTGGTGGGCGTGTTTGCGATGCTACTCATCTTCAGCTACGCCCAGTTTACCGTGGCCAACAGCCAGCTGTCCTCTATGCGCAGCGAGCTGAAGGACCTGCAGGCTCAGAATGTGACCCTCTCCGCTGAGTACGAGCGGGTGTTTGATATGGAGCGCATTCAGGCCGCCGTGGGCGACACCATGGTGCGGCCCACCAACGACCAGATCGTCTACCTGGATCTGTCCCAGCCCGACAACGTGGTGCTGAGCCAGGATCAGGAGCGGTCCGCTGGGATCCGGGGTGCCCTGGAGGGTCTGCAGGACATTGTGAATCAAGTGATCGAATATTTCCGCTGAGATAGCGCATATAGTGAGCTGTGAAGCGGCACATCAGACAAGGGCGCAAGAAAGAAATTTCTTGCGCCCTTCTACCGCAAAGGAGGACGCAGATGTACAAACAACCGCAGTCGGAACCCCGCAAAAGCGCTGCCGAGCGCAGCCGTCAGTCCAAGCGGATGGTATTCCGGCGTTCCCTGGTTCTGATGGCTGTTTTTGGCCTGGGCCTGTTCATCCCCCTGCTGATCCAGCTGTGGAACATTGCCATCGGGAACCACGACAAGTATCAGAGCATGGCCATCGAGCAGCAGCTGATGGATGTGACCGTGTCGGCTAACCGGGGGGAGATCCTGGACGCCAACGGAGAAGTACTGGCCATGTCGGCCACGGTGTACAATCTGATTCTGGCCCCCAAGGATCTGGTGGCCAGTGTCAATGAGAATAAGTTCAAGGATGACGACGGCAATCTGGACGAGGACGCCTATAACGCGGAGATCCAGCGCAAGCGGGACGTGGTGGTAAACGGCCTTTGTGAGCTGCTGCCCGATCTGGACCGGGAGAAGCTGGAGCAGCGCATGGAAAAGACCAACTCCCAGTATGAGGTGCTGGCCACCCAGATCGAGGAGCAGGACGCCAAGGCCATCCGGGCCTTTATTGAGGAGAACAACACCTCCTACTACCTCTACCTCACCCCCAGCACGAAACGCTACTACCCCTTCGGCTCCCTGGCCAGCCAGGTGCTGGGCTTTGTCAACTCCGAGGGGGGCGCCTACGGCCTGGAGGCCTGGTATGAGGATCTCCTGAAAGGGGTGCCCGGCCGGGTGGTGACGGGCAAGACGGCCCAGAACGTGGAGATGTACAACAGCTACTCCAACTACATCGATGCCGTCAACGGCTACGACCTGACCCTCACCCTGGACGCCACCATCCAGTCCTATGCCCAGCAGGAGCTGGAGAAGGGCATTGAGATGTATGACGTGCAGAACGGCGGCTTCTGCCTGGTGATGGACCCCCAGACCGGCAAGGTGCTGGCTATGGCCAGTTCCCCCAATTTTGATCCCAATAACTACTCGGTGATCTCCGACAGCTTCCTGCTGGAGGATGTGGAGACCAACACCGCTACCATCTACCAGCAGCTGAAGACGGAGAACGACGCCAAGAGCGCCGACGAGCAGCTCACCGACGAGGAGCTCCAGGAGCAGGCCCAGTCCCAGGCCAAGGCGGCCGCCCGGGAGGAGCAGTGGAGCAACCGCACGGTGAAAGAGACCTACGAGCCCGGCTCCACCTTTAAGGCGCTGGTGCTGGCCGCCGCTCTGGAGGAGGGGGTCATCTCGGAGAACGATACCTTCGACTGCCCCGGCTACTACAACATCGGCGGCTGGACCATCCACTGCTCCAAGCGCAGCGGCCACGGCCACCAGACTCTGGCCGAGGCGGTGCAGAACTCCTGCAATCCCGCCTTTATCCAGATCGGCCAGAAGCTGGGGGCGGAGAAGTTCTATGAATACTTCCAGGCCTTCGGTATGACCCAGAAAACCGGCATCGATCTGCCCGGGGAAGAGAAGGGCGTCAACTGGGGCAGCAACATGGGCATCGTGGACCTGGCGGTGGCCTCCTTCGGTCAGCGCTTCAACGTCACTCCCATCCAGATGGTCACCGGCTTCTCCGCCGTCATCAACGGCGGCAACCTGTACCAGCCCTACGTGGTCCAGAAGGTCACCGATTCGGAAGGAAATATCGTCAAAGAGAACAGTTCCACCCTGGTGCGTCAGGTGGTGAGCGAGCAGACCAGCCAGCGTGCCCGGGCCATCCTGGAGACCGTGGTCTCCGAGGGCGGCGGCAGCAACGCCTACCAGGCGGGCTACCGCATCGGCGGCAAGACCGGTTCCGCCGAGACTCTGGAGGATGGACGCACCATCGTCTCCTTCATGGGCTTTGCCCCCGCCGATGACCCCAAGGTCATTGTCCTCATGGCCTACGATACCCCCAAGGAGGCCTCCCCAGGCAGCTCCTACGGCACCTGCGGCGTGTACATCAGCGGCGGCGCCATGGCCGCTCCCCGGGCAGGCGAGCTCATCGCCCAGATCCTGGACTACATGGGGGTGGAGAAGCAGTACACCGTGGAGGAATCCGCAGCCACTACGGTCACCACACCTCAGGTCACCGGCTACACCGTGGCGGACGCGGCCACCCGGCTGGAGAAGAAGAATCTGAAGTACCGCACGGTAGGGACCGGCGACGTGGTCACCAGCCAGGTGCCCGCCTCCAATGCCGCCGTGCCCGGCGGTTCCACCGTAATCCTCTACTTAGGGGACGCGGCGCCGGAGGAGACCACCACCGTACCCAACGTGGTGGGTATGAGCTACGAAGGGGCGAAAAACGCCCTGGAGGCCCAGGGCCTGTTTATGCAGGCCGCAGGGGGCAGTACCTTCTACAGCGAGAGCTCCAAGGCCCAGAGCCAGAGCGTAGCCGCCGGAGAGAGTGTGGCCACCGGCACTGTGGTGGAGGTCCAGTTCAGTACTCCGGTGGAGGACGGCGTGGCCGATTTCTATGAAATAACGTAGTTGGTTTTCCTGCGCGCATCATTTAGAGAGAATGAAACTGCACCCGTGAGGGGTGACGACTGTGAAGCTGTGGCAACTGTTAGCCGGCGTTCCCCTCACGGGGGAGTGCTCCAACCAAGACATGGAAATTACTTCCATTTCCTACGATACCCGAACCCTGCTTCCCGGTGCGCTGTTTGTGGCGCTGCCGGGGGCAAAGACCGACGGGAGCCTGTACATTGACCAGGCGCTGGCCAAGGGGGCCGCGGCGGTGGTGTGCCGACGCCGTCCTCAGCGGGAGGGTGTGTTCTTCACCACCCCCGATCCCCGGCGGGCTTTGGCCCTGCTGGCGGAAAACTGGTTTGGCCATCCCGGCCGGGAGATGACCCTCATCGGGGTCACCGGCACCAATGGCAAGACTACCACCACCTTCCTCATCAAGGAGATGCTGGAGGGAGTGCTGAAAACCCGGGTGGGCCTCATCGGCACCATCCAGAACATGGTGGGGGAGCGGGTGCTGCCCGCCCACCGCACCACGCCCGAGAGCTATGAGGTGCAGCAGCTGTTACGGGAGATGGCCGACAGCGGCTGTACCCATGTGGTGATGGAGGTCTCCTCCCACGCCCTGGTGCAGCACCGGGTGGAGGGACTGGATTTCTCCGTGGCCGCCTTCACCAACCTGACCCAGGACCACCTGGACTACCACCACACCATGGAGGAGTACCGCTCGGCCAAGGAGCGGCTGTTCTATCAGTGCCGCCGTGCGGTACTGAACCTGGACGATGAGGCGGGGCGGTGGTACCGCCGGCGGCTCACCTGTCCGGTGTTTACCTACTCGGAGAACAAGGACCAGGCCGACCTCACCGCCAAGGGCATCCGCCTCTACCCGGGGCAGGTGGAATTTGAGGCGGTGGCCCGGGATCAGATCCAGCGGATCTTCCTGCCCATCCCAGGGGGCTTTACCATCTACAACGCCCTGTGCGCCCTGTCGGTGGGGCTGTGCCTGGGACTGCGGCTGGAGGAGTGCGCCGCCGCCCTACGCAGCGCCCGTGGCGTGAAGGGCCGGGTGGAGGTGGTTCCCGTGCCCACCGCCTACACGGTGCTCATCGACTACGCCCACAGCCCCAACGCCCTGGAAAATATCCTCCTCACCGCCCGGGACTTTACCGCCGGCAGGCTCATCTGTCTCTTCGGCTGCGGCGGCGACCGGGACCGGACCAAGCGGCCCATTATGGGCGGCGTGGTCAAGGAGCTGGCCGACCTGGCGGTGGTCACCTCGGATAATCCCCGCACGGAGGACCCGGAGGACATCATCCGGGACATTTTGGCCGGAATGGAGGGAGAGGGCGCCCAGATCCATGTGGAGCCCGACCGGCGCCGTGCCATCGCCTGGGCCCTGTCTCAGGGACGGCCGGGGGATGTGATCGTGCTGGCAGGGAAGGGACACGAGACGTATCAGGAGATCCAGGGGGTGCAGTACCCCATGGACGAGCGGGAGATCGTGGCGCAATATTTTTCCAGCGGAGCGTTGGGGGAAAAGACTGGAAATCTCCCGGCAGGTGTAGTATAATACCTTGTTTCAATCCCTTGCGGTTTGAGTTCCCCGCACAAAAGAGAAAGAGGACCTGGAGGTTTCGACATGACATATATTCTCAGCTTCATTGTGGCCTTTGGCGTCACCGCCATCGCCGGACGTATTCTGATCCCGGTGCTCCACCGGCTGAAGGCCGGACAGTCCATCCGGGAGGACGGCCCCACCTGGCACATGTCCAAGCAGGGCACCCCAACCATGGGCGGCCTGATGTTCATTCTGGGCATCGCCGTGGCCATCGTGACGGCGGGCTGGCAGGATTTCCAGCACGGACTGCATAACCACCTGGTGGTGTTCCTGTTTGCTCTGGTGTTCGGCGCCATCGGCTTCATCGACGACTTTCAGAAGCTGCGCCACCACGCCAACGAGGGCCTTACCGCCCCCCAGAAGTTCCTGCTCCAACTGGTGGCGGCCATTGTGTTCACTCTGCTGCTGCGCCGGGACGGCTATCTGAGCCCCGACCTGTATATCCCCTTCTTCAACGTAGAGATCGTGGGCATCCCCTGGATCGTGTACATGATCTTTGCCGCCTTTGTCATGGTGGGCACCGTCAACGCGGTGAACCTCACTGACGGCATTGACGGTCTGGCCACCGGCGTGACCATTCCGGTAATGATTTTCTACGTGGCGGTGTCCGCCTGGTACGGCAAGAGCGACCTGGTCACCGTCTCTGCCGCCATGGCCGGCGGCCTGTCTGCCTTCCTCATCTACAACTTCCACCCCGCCAAGGTGTTCATGGGGGACACCGGATCCCTGTTTTTGGGGGGCGCGGTGTGCGGCATGGCCTTCGCCCTGGACCTGCCCCTGGTGATCCCCATTGTAGGCCTGGTGTACGTGCTGGAGGTGCTCTCTGACATCATCCAGGTGGTCTACTTCAAGAAGACCGGCGGCAAGCGCTTTTTCCGCATGGCGCCGCTCCACCACCACCTGGAGCTGGGCGGCTGGAGCGAGACCAAACTGTTCTGCGTGTTCTCCGGGGCCACCCTCATTCTGTGCGTGCTGACCTTCTGGGGCGTGATGTACCGGTATCCCATGTAAACTTTTTGTAATTTTACAAAATAAAATTACAAAAAGTTTATCTATCCCACCTCAAAGGAGGAGATTCCATGGCCCGAAAACCCAAACGTGACCTGACGGTAGAAGAACAGCTGGCCCGGGGGCCCATGGATCTGCCCTTTCTCATGCTGGTGATGATCCTGCTGGGCATCGGCCTCATCATGATGTTCTCGGCCTCTTACGCCACCGCCTACTACGATAATAAAGTGGGCGACCCCCTCTACTACATCAAGCGTCAGGCACTGTTCGCCGTGGTAGGGGTGGCGGTCATGTACGTAGTCTCCAAGATCAATTACCAGACGTTCCGGTGGATGGCCCTTCCCGCCCTGATGTTCAGCATCATCCTGCTGCTGCTGGTGTTCACCCCTCTGGGGCGCAGCCACAACGGCGCCCGGCGGTGGCTGTACCTGGGGGTGGAGTTCCAGCCTTCGGAGATCGCCAAGATTGCGGTGATCCTGTTTTTTGCGGCCAGGCTGTGCAAACGGGACAGCCGGAAACCCAGACGGTATAAAAACCGCACCTTCACCGGGCGGATGCTCAACCGCCTGGAGCACATCGGCTTTCTGGAGCTGGTGCCCTACATCGCCGTGCTGGGCCTGGTGCTGGCCCTGGTGCTGCTGGAGCGGCACATGTCGGGCACCATCCTGGTGATGGTGGGCGCCGCTGCGGTGCTGTTTGCCGCAGGTATCAACATCTGGTGGTTCATCGGCGGCGGCGCGGCCGCCGGTTCCCTGCTGCTGTTTATCATGCTGGCCACCCCCTATATGAACGCCCGCATCCAGCTGTGGCTGGACCCTTGGGCCCAGCGCCAGGGGGACGGCTATCAGACTACCCAGTCGCTGCTGGCCATGGGCTCCGGCGGCCTGCTGGGCAAGGGACTGGGCAACAGTGTCCAGAAGATGCTCTACCTCCCGGAACCGGAAAACGACTTTGTCTTCCCCATCGTGGTGGAGGAGCTGGGCTACATCGGCGGGGCGGTGGTGCTCATCCTGTTTGCCCTGCTCATTCTCCGGGGCTACTGGCTGGCCCTCCACGCCCGGGATAAGTTCGGTACTCTGACCATTGTGGGCATCATCACCCTGTTTGCCACCCAGGTGTTTCTCAACATCGCCGTGGTGACCAATCTGATTCCCAATACCGGTATTTCCCTGCCCTTCTTCAGCTACGGCGGAACGGCACTGATGATACAGCTGGCGGAGATGGGTATGATATTGAGTATCTCCCGCCAGATCCCCGCGCCTAAGCACGATTGAATGGAGCCCATGGCTCCCATATAAAATGAGGTGGTTTCATGAATATCCTCTTTACCTGCGGCGGCACCGCCGGACATGTGAACCCGGCGGTGGCCCTGGCCCGCATTTTCCAGGAGCGCAATCCCGGCTGCCGGGTGCTGTTTGTGGGAGCGGACGGCGGCATGGAGACCCGTCTGGTGCCCAAGGAGGGCTATCCCATTCAGACGGTGACCATCACTAACTTCCACCGCTCCCTGGCCCCCGCCGACATCGCCCACAACCTGGGCACTCTGATGAATATGCAGAAGTCCAAAAAGCAGGCCCAGCGAATTCTGGATGACTTCAAGCCCGACCTGGTGGTGGGCACCGGCGGCTACGCCTCCTACCCCGTGGTGAAGGAGGCCGCCCGGCGGCACATCCCCACCGCGGTCCACGAGTCCAACGCCGTCCCCGGTCTCACCACCAAGGCCCTGTCCAAGGTGGTGGACTGCGTGATGGTGGGCTTTGAGGAGAGCCGGGCCCACTATGATAACCCGGACAAGGTAGTGGTCACCGGCACCCCCGTGCGGGGCGACTTCTTCCGCTACACCCGGGAGGAGGCCCGCAAGCAGCTGGGCTTTGAGGACAACCGTCCCCTGCTGCTGTCCTACTGGGGCTCTCTGGGGGCGGAGGTGATGAACCGCCAGATGGTGGACTTCATCGCCAAGGAGTGTTATGAGGGCGCTCCCTTCCGCCACATCCACGGCGCGGGCCGGGATTACTCCTGGATGCAGGAGGAGCTGCTGCGCCGGGGACTGAAGCTGGGGGACAACGGGGTGGAGGTCCGGGAGTATATCTACGATATGCCCCTGGTGATGGCCGCCGCCGACGTGGTCCTCTGCCGAGCGGGCGCCTCCACCATCTCGGAGCTCACCGCCATTGCCAAGCCCTCCATTCTGGTGCCCTCTCCCAATGTCACCGCCAACCACCAGGAGAAAAATGCCCGGGTGCTCTCCGACCAGGGAGCGGCGGTGCTGCTGCTGGAGAAGGACTGCCAGGGGGACGAGCTCTACGAGCAGGCGGACGCCCTGCTGCGGGACCGGCAGCGCCGGGACAATATGATCCGCGCCCTGAACAACATGGCAGTGCCCGACGCGGGAGAGAAGATCTATATCACCCTGCGCGCCCTGATGCGCAGCTGAAACCACTTTTTCCTGCTTTGCATAGGATGGCCTGAACGAAACGAAGTTGGAGGCTATCCCATGAGCATGTATGAAATCCAAGGCGGCAGGCCGCTGAACGGGCGGCTGAGAGTCCAGGGGGCCAAGAACAGCGTTCTGCCCCTGCTGGCCGCCGCGCTGCTGGCCCCGGGCCAGAGCGTGATCCATCACTGTCCCGACTTGTCCGACGTGTCCGCCACCCTGGATATTCTGGCGCTACTGGGCTGCCGGGTGTCCCGGGAGGGGGAGAGCGTCACGGTGGACGCCGCCCCCATAAGCGGCAGCGCCATCCCGGAGCGGCTGATGCGGGAGATGCGCTCCTCGGTGATTTTTCTGGGGGCGCTGCTGGCCCGCACCGGCTGCGCCAAGCTGTGCTACCCCGGAGGGTGTGAGCTGGGTCCCCGGCCCATCGACCTGCACCTGGCCGCCCTGAGACGGCTGGGGGCGGAGATCCGGGAGGAGGGGGAGTGCCTGTCCTGTACGGCGGGCGGCGGACTGCGGGGCGCCCACATCCGGCTGCCCTTCCCCAGTGTGGGAGCCACGGAAAACGCCATGCTGTGCGCCTGCGGCGCCCAGGGGGTCACCACCCTGGCGGGAGCCGCCCGGGAGCCGGAGATCGTGGACCTGCAGCGGTTTCTCAACAAGCTGGGAGCCCGGGTATCCGGGGCGGGTACTTCGGTTATCACCATCGAGGGAGGCCGCTCCCTTCACGGGGCGGAGCACACCGTGATGGGGGACCGGATCGCCGCCGCCACCTGGCTGTGTGCCTGCGGCGCGGCGGGAGGGGAGGTCGCCCTCACCGGGGTGGAGCCCGGATCTCTGGACACGGTGCTCGCCTGCCTGGAGCAGGCGGGGGCCAGGGTGGAGAATCGGGGAACGCAGCTGCGCATGGTCAGTACAAAACCCCTGCAAGGCATCCAGCCGGTACATACCGCCCCCTATCCCGGCTTTCCCACCGACGCCCAGGCCATCCTCATGGCCGCGCTGGCGGGGGGCAGAGGGCAGACCCTGTTTGTGGAAAACATGTTTCAAAGCCGCTACCGCCACGTGGAGGAGCTGCGGCGCATGGGGGCGGACATCCAGGTACGGGGCCGCTGCGCCGTGGTGACGGGCCGTCCCCTCCACGGGCAGCGGGTGCGCAGCACCGACCTGCGGGGGGGAGCCGCTCTGGTGGTGGCCGCCCTGGGCGCCCGAGGGACCACCCAGGTCACCGGGCTGAGCCATATCCGCCGGGGCTATGAGAATCTGGAAGGCATTCTGCGGGAATTGGGGGCGGACATCCGTCTGCTCCCTTAGACATACAGGAGAAAACCATGGCATCTGTTAGACACAAACGAAAACGGAAACGTCGCCGCAGCCGGTTCGGCGTACTCTTCAAGCTGCTGTGCGCGGTGGCGGTGGTGGCCGCCCTCACCTTCGGTGCCACCGTATTTTTTCAGGTGGAGACCATCGCCGTCACTGGAAACAGCCGGTATACCCAGGAGGAGATCATTGCCGCCTCCGGGGTGCAGACAGGGGATAATCTGTTCCGGCTGAGCAAACGGCAGATTTCGGAACAGATTTTACACCAGCTGCCCTATGTGGAGTCGGTGTCCATCCTCCGGGGGCTGCCCAGCACCCTCACCTTCCAGGTGACCGAGTGGGACGCGGTGGCTCAGGTGGAGGTATACGCCCAGGGGCAGACCCAGGACAGCGGCCAGGACGGGGAAACCCAGCAGGCGGCGGCCCAGCAGGCCTGGCTCATCAGCGTGGGCGGCAAGCTGCTGGAGCCCGTCTCGGCCTCCCGCACCGCTCCCATCTCGGTGACCGGGCTCACCGTTCTGGCGCCGGAGGCAGGGTCCATGCTGGCGGTGCCCCAGGATCAGCAGAGCAAGCTCACCGCCCTGACCAACGTGCTGGAGCAGCTCCAGGCGCAGGATATGATGAGCCGGGTCACCTCCATCGACCTGACCCACACCTCTTACGTGCTGCTGCGGCTGGACGGGAGCATCGACGCCAAGCTTCCCCTCACTGGGGACACAGGCTACTACCTCCGGGCGCTGAATGCGGCAGTGGAGGAGGAGAACCGGCGCCGGGGCGGCCAGGCGGTGGGAACTATGGATCTCACCCAGAAGGAATACACTGCAATTTTTACCCCGGCAGAGGGCAGTTAGGGGGGAAAAGCCAGAGATTTTCCAGCTTTTTCTCTTGACCTGCTGGAAAAAGAGCGATACAATGAATCAAGATGTCGTCTTGTTTCTTTGTCCGCTTACAACCCCTTGGGTTTGGGCATTGCAAGCGGATTTTCATTTTATACTTAGGAGGAACGACCATGGCCTTCGGAATGGATATGGGTCCCGACAGCGTAGTCAATATCAAAGTAATTGGAGTCGGCGGCGGCGGAAACAACGTCGTCAATCGCATGGTGCGCACCGGCACCAAGGGCGTGGATTTTATCGCGGTGAATACCGATAAGCAGGCGCTGAGCGTGTCCAGCGCTACCTATAAGATTCAGATCGGTGAGAAGCTGACCAACGGCCAGGGCGCCGGCTCCGACCCCGAGGTGGGCCGCAAGAGCGCCGAGGAGAACCGCAACCAGATTTCCAAGGCTCTGGAGGACGCCGACATGGTGTTCATCACCGCCGGTATGGGCGGCGGCACCGGCACCGGCGCGGCACCCATCGTGGCCGACATCGCCAAGGAGCTGGGCATCCTTACTGTGGGCGTGGTCACCAAACCCTTCCGCTTTGAGGGCATGCGCCGTATGAAGCAGGCCGAGGGGGGCATCAACGAGCTGCGCAACAAGGTGGACTCCCTGGTCATCATCCCCAACGAGCGCCTGAAGCTGGCCACCGACCAGAAGATCA